>JAYVTJ010000197.1:0-8655 GCA_043774415.1 Fimbriiglobus sp.
GTCGCCGAGATGCGGATGACCGACCGGATGGGCCTGCCCGAGCCGATGCCGGCCACGGCGCTCGGCCCCAAACTCGACGGCTCGACCGATTTCGATCCGGGCCGGGCGATGGAGCTGGCCAAGTTCGAAAAGTCGACGCGCAGTCCGGCCGAGAAGAAGCTCTGGGCCACGTCCGATCCCAAAACAATCGCGAAGAAACTGCTCAAAGATGCCGGGTTCGATCCGAAGCTGCTGGAGGAAGTCGCGCCGCTGATCAAAGAAGCGGGGCGGCACCAGACGATTGCGAAACAGCTCGGCGGTCGCGGCGATTCCCCGCGCTGGTCGAATTGAGTCAGTTATCAGCCGATTTGCACTATTTAGACAATTCCGTCGGCCGACGGTGATTTCCACTTGCCTTTTCCCCGCCCATCGCTTATGCTTCGGATGTGGGCGGTCTTTTCCGCCCGAGACGACGAACGTGACTGTTTGTGCTCTTCCTTTTCTTGGTGCCGTTGCCGGAATCAATTCCCGTCTCACACTGCACACAGAACCGGTTCGATCCCCTCCCAGTCCGGCCCCGAGCCGCATGCTTGCGTCCGTGTTCGTATTGTCTGGCCCGCCGGCGATCCCGCCGGGGGGCCACTGGTTCTAGTTGCGGCCGGTCTCCGGTCGCAGAAGGTGCTTCGTGAGCAAGAAGTTGTATGTCGGAAACCTGGCCTTCGGAACGACCTCCGAAGACCTGCAGGCACTCTTCGGGGCGTACGGCCCCGTGACGAGCGCCCAAATCGTCATGGATCGGGACACGGGTCGCTCGCGCGGCTTCGCGTTCGTCGAAATGGCGAGCGGCGCCGAAGCGGCCATCCAAGCCGTGAACAACGCGGAATACCAGGGCCGTCGCCTCACGGTGAACGAAGCCAAGCCCCGCGAAGAACGCCCCCGCGGCGGCGGAGGCGGTGGTGGCGGCTACGGTGGTGGCGGCGGCGGCGGTGGTTACGGCGGAGGCGGCGGCGGTGGTGCCGGCGGCGGCAATCGCCGCTACTGAGCCTCCCGATCGGCCACAGGCAGCGCAGCGACGCCGGGGATTCCCCGGCGTTTTCCGTTTGATTGTCCGGTTCCCCCTCTCCGCTTCGGAGAGGGAGTTAGGGGGTGAGGTCTCCCCGATTCGGATGGACAGCCGCAACAGAGTCGGACGCAGACCTCACCCCGGCCTCCTCTCCGAAGCGGAGAGGGGGTGACTCCGGTATCTACTCGCTTTCGCATTCGGATGTCTCCATGCCCTTCCGCGCTTTCAACCTCCACGCGTCTCTTCTCAAAGCCACGGTCGAACTCGGCTACACCGAACCGACCCCCGTCCAATCGGGAACGATCCCGGCGGGACTCGCCGGTCGCGACATCCTCGCCACGGCCCAAACGGGCACCGGCAAAACCGCCGCGTTCCTCCTGCCGATCCTGCACCGGCTGATGGCGAACCCCAAGAAGGGCATCCGCGTCGTCGTGGTGTCGCCGACGCGCGAACTCGCGGCTCAGATCGACGAAGCCTGCAAAGGGTTCGCGAAGCACACCGACCTCCGCTCGACGCTCATCGTCGGCGGTCGGCCGATGGGCGCGCAAGAGCGGGCGCTCCAATCCGGACCCGACCTCGTCGTCGCTACGCCGGGCCGCTTGCTCGACCACATGAATCAGACGCCCGGGAGCTTCAAGAACGTTTCGGTGTTCGTCCTCGACGAAGCCGACAGCATGCTCGACATGGGCTTCCTCCCGGATGTGAAGCGGATCGTCGCGAAGCTGCCGGGACGGAAGCAGACGCTGCTGTTCTCGGCGACGATGCCGCCGATTATCGCGAAACTCGCTGGCGAGTTGCTGCGGAACCCCGAGACCGTGCAGATCGGCAAGCGCGACGCCACGGCCGTCGGCATCACGCAGGCGGCCTACCCGGTGCCCTCGCACTTGAAGACCGCCCTGCTCCGCTATTTGCTCCGGCACACGGAGATGCCGTCGATCCTCGTTTTCACGCGGACGAAGCACGGTGCCCGCAAGCTCGCCGGGCTGATCGCGAAAGATGGATTCAGCGTCGCGGAATTGCACAGTAACCGGACGCCGGCCCAGCGCACGAAGGCGATGGAGGGCTTCCGCCGCGGCGACTGTCAAGTGATGGTCGCCACGAACATCGCGGCCCGCGGACTCGACGTGGCCCACGTCACGCACGTCATCAGCAGCGATGTGCCGGACGTGCCCGAAGACTACGTTCACCGCATCGGCCGCACGGGTCGGGCCGGAGCCACCGGCGATGCGTTCCTGCTCGTGTCGCCGGATGAAGAAGCGTCGCTGGCGCGCATCGAACGGCAAGTCGGCCAGCGCTTGCCGCGGATCACGCTGCCCGACTTCGACTACAACCAAGCGATCGCGGGACAGACCGTGGCCGAGACGCGCAAGCCGAATGCTCCGCGACCGAATCAGCAGCGCGGCGGACGGTCGGGGCGGGCGCCGCAATCGGGTCGCAGGAGCAAATGAATCAACGGCTCGGCCTCGTAGCGGAAATCGCCAGACTCCGTTCCCCCTTCGACACTCCATGACCTCGGAACTCTGGCGAGTTCCGCTACGACTGACCAACTCGCTCGTTGACGCGCAATCGCTTCCGCCGTACCATGCCGCGATGCCGATCCGCTCCTCCGTACCGCTGGCCGTCGTCGCGATCGTCCTGATCATCGGCCTCGCCGCCGGCCGGCGCGAATCGAAGGGGGACGACGGCGTCATCCGGGTCGTATCCAGCCTGCCGCGGTCGGGCAGCGCCCGCGGCCAGACCGATACCATCGTCAACGGCATCAAGCTCGCCTTCAAAGAGGCGAACTACCAAATCGAACTGACCGATCCCGAGTCGAAGCAGAAGAAGCTTTACCGCATCGACTACCTCGATCTCGACGACGCGACCGCCGCCGCCGGGCAGTGGACCATCGAGCAGGAAATCGCCAACGCGAACCAGGCCCGAATGGATCCGGATGTGGTCGCCTACATCGGCACCTACAACTCCGGGGCCGCGAAGGTCTCGATGCCGATCTTGAACCGGGCCCACATGCTCATGGTCTCCCCGGCCAACACGGCCGAGCGGCTCACGAAACCGAAGACGGGCGAGCGCCACGAACCCGACTGCTACCGGCCCAGCGGCGAAGTGAACTACACCCGCGTGGTGCCCACGGACGACTTGCAGAGCGAACTCAGCGCCCTCTGGATCCGCGATCTGAAGGTCAAGAAAATCTACATCCTCGACGACACCCAGACGTACGGCCGGGGCATCGCGGACAACGTCGAGAAGTTCGCCAAGAAATACGGCATCGAGGTCCTCGGCCACCAGAGCATCAGCGACAAATCGCAAGAATTCTCCTCCCTGATGACGACGATCAAAGGCCTTGGCCCCGAGCTGATCTACTTCGGCGGCACGACGCAATCGAAAGCCGGGCAGCTCTTCAAAGACATGGTGAAGGTCGGCATGACCTGCCCGATGATGGGCCCCGACGGCTGTTTCGAGCAGGCCATGGCCGACGCAGCATCCCCCGAGATCTTCGAGAAGGCAAAGTTCTACGCGACCTTCGGCGGGCTGCCGGTGGACGCCATCAAGACCCTCCCCGGCCGCGGCGCCGACTTCGTAAAGAGCTACGCCGCAGCGTACAGGAAAGAACCGGGCGAAGCGTACGCCGCCTACGGATACGAGTGCGGCTTGGTCGTGCTCGAAGCGCTGCGGCAGGCGGGTAAGAAGGATCGCGATACGGTGCGCAGAGCCGCCCTGACGAAGATCAAGGACTTCCCCGGCGCGACGGGGACGTGGTCGTTCGACGTACAGGGGGACACCACGAATCAGACGATGAGCGGCAACGTGGTGGTCGTGAAGCCGAACGACAAGGGGGAGCGCAAGGCCGGGTTCGAATTCGTGAAACCTCTCAAGAAGTAGTTCCGCCACACCGACCGGACGGACATCGCCCATGCTTTTGGCCGCCGAGCCCGACCTCTGGACCAGCCTCGCCCAGTACCTCATCAACGGTCTGACCTTCGGCGCCCTCATCGCGCTGATCGCCCTCGGTTACACGATGGTCTACGGCATCGTGGAGCTGATCAACTTCGCCCACGGCGACCTGTTCATGCTGGGCAGTTTCGTAAGCCTCAGCATGCTCGCGCTGCTCGGCTTCGGCGGGTTGGGCTTGAACGCCACTGTGAGCGGCGCGAATCCGTTCCTGATCGGCTATGTCCTCTTGGGGTGCGGAATCCTGTCCGTGACGTTCTGCGCGGGCATGAATTTCGCCGTCGATTACCTCGTCTATCGGCCCCTTCGAAAAGCACCGAAGCTCGCTCCACTCGTGAGCGCCATCGGCGTCAGTTTCATCTTCATGAACGTAGGATTGTTCTGGGGCGGCCCCCAGGATGTGAACTTCCCCGACCTGATCTCGAACGCCAACCTGCTCGGCGACGACGCGGTCATCCGCATCACCTGGAAGGATGTGCTCGTACTCGGTGTGACGGTGCCGCTGATGCTGGCGCTGACCTTCTACGTGAAGCTGACGCGGCTCGGCAAAGCGATGCGGGCCACGGCTCAGAACCCTACGGCCGCATCGCTCATGGGCATCGATACGAACTTCGTGATCTCGGCAACGTTCGTCATCGGCGGCGGACTGGCCGGGGCCGCGAGCCTGATTTTCGCGGTGACCGTGAACACCATCAAATACGACATGGGCTTCCAGAACGGGCTGTACGCCTTCACCGCGGCGGTGCTCGGCGGCATCGGACGCATCCCGGGGGCCGTGCTCGGCGGCATCGTCATCGGCCTCGTCCGCTCCTTCGGCAGCGCCTACGTCGGCGAAATGTGGACGCACGCCCTCGTCTTCGGCATCCTCATCGTGATCCTCGTCTTCCGCCCCACGGGGCTCCTCGGCACGCCCGTGCGGGAGAAGGTGTAACATGGCCCCCGCCAAAAAGCCGTTCGCCCTCGGCTGGGAACCGGCGATCTTCCTCCTGCTGATCGCCTACCCGTTCCTGCCGGTGTTCGAGTCGCTCTTCTTCGGAGCGACCAACCGCTCGCTCGGCGACCAGCTTCCGACGATCTTCATCTTCGCGATTCTCGCGCTGGGGTTGAACGTCGTCGTCGGCAACACGGGCCTGCTCCACTTGGGCATCGCCGCTTTCTTCGCCATCGGCGCCTACACGGCCGGCATCCTGACGACGGCGGCCTATGCGTTCGAACTGCCCTTCTACGTGGCGCTCGTCGTCGGACCGCTGCTCGCGGCACTGCTCGGATTGCTGCTCGGCGCGCCGACCCTGCGGCTCCGGGGCGACTACCTCGCCCTCGTGACGCTCGGCTTCGGCGAAGTGACGAAATCGGCCCTCACGAACTTCCAGTCGATCACCGCGGGGACGCAGGGGCTGAATCCGGTGCCGCCCCCGGCGACGCCCGAGTGGTTGCCGCTCGACTGGGCGAGCGACTATCGGCCCTTCTACTTCCTCACACTCGCGGTGCTGATCCTCGTCGTGATCCTGCTCCGCAACATCGAAGCCTCGCGGCTCGGCCGGGCCTGGGTCGCCGTGCGGGAGGACGAACTGGCCGCGAACTGCATGGGTCTGAACCCGGCGAAGCTCAAGCTCGCCGCATTCGCCCTCGGCTCCGGACTCGCGGGACTCGCCGGCGTGCTCTACGCCACGCGGCTCACGAGCACCTCCGACCCGAACGCCTACGACTTCAACCGCAGCATCATCATGATCTGCTGCCTGATCCTCGGCGGCCTCGGCAACCGGCTCGGCGTCATGCTCGGCGTCTTCCTGCTCGTCGGATTCGACAACATCCTCTGCCCCATCGTCGATGCCAAGATCCAGCAACTGCTGCCCGACTCCGGCGGCAAGATCTGGATGCAGTTCACCGGCTGGCGGCTCTCGGTCTTCGGACTCGCCCTGATTTTGATGATGCGATTCCGGCCCGAAGGGATCATCCCGTCGAGCCGCGTGCAGCACGAACTCCATCCGGACGAAGCCGTGGTCGAGACCGCCGGAGGCCCGGCATGAGCGCGCTCAAAATCGAGAACGTGACGATGGCCTTCGGCGGGATCACCGCTGTCAGCGACTTGTCACTGACGGTGGAAACCGGGCAGATCTTCAGCGTCATCGGTCCGAACGGCGCCGGCAAGACTACCGTGTTCAACGTGGTCACCGGCATCTATTCCCCGAGCGCCGGCACCGTGAGCTTCGACGGTCGCGACGGCATCAAGACGTTCACCGGCAAGGTGCTACTCGGCTGCGTGGCCGTCGGCATTGTCGTCGCCTTCCTCAGCGGATTGATGGCGGCGAAGGTCGAACCGCTCTGGACCGCGACGATCCGCAAACCCTTCGCGGCTCCGGGGGCCGAGTTCGAATTCGGCAAAGCATTCGGTGCCTTGTCGCGATATCTGCAGGGGAAGCCGGGCTATTCGAAGCTTCCGTTCGATGAGGGCTGGGAAGTCGCGACGCTCGGGGGCGATGAACTGTCACAGGCCAAGACCGAAGATGAAGCGAAGGCATTCGCCGACGAGTTCCTGACGCAGACGCCGAAGCTCGCGGGCACCACCATCGAACTCGAAGGCCGGACAATCGCGAAGTTCGATCAGGCCGAGAACGCGAAGAAGGCCTTCGACAAATTCCCGAAGCCGGCGGTGCAACAATCCAAACACATCACGCGGATGCTCGCGGCCACGGGCATCGGCTTCTTCCTCGGCACGCTCGCTGCATTCGTCGTCTGGAATCGCAACCGTCGCACGCCAGATGGAATTGCCCTCGGCGGCATCGCCCGGACATTCCAAAACATCCGGCTGTTCCGCGATATGACCGTCCTCGAAAACATCCTCGTCGGCATGGATCGCACCCTGAGTCGGAATGTCTTCGCCATGGCCTTCCGGCTCCCGGGACTGCGCCGCGAAGAACGGATCGCAGAGACAAAAGCCGTGGAATTGCTGAAGTTCGTGGGCCTGAATGGGAAGTCGGGGCAGCTCGCGAAGAATCTCCCGTATGGCGATCAGCGCCGCTTGGAGATCGCCCGGGCCATCGCCACCGAGCCGAAGCTGCTCCTGCTCGACGAACCGGCCGCGGGGATGAACCCGAGCGAAACAGCCGGGCTGATGGACCTGATCCGCAGCATCCGCGATCGCGGGATGACGGTGCTGCTCATCGAGCACCACATGAACCTCGTAATGGGCATCTCGGACCGCATCGCGGTGCTCGACTACGGCGTGAAAATCGCCGAGGGGACGCCCGCCGAGATCGGCCGCGATCCGAAGGTGATCGAAGCGTACCTCGGCAAAGAAGAGGTGACCTGATGCCCGATCTGTTGCGCGTGGAGTCGATCCGCAGCGGCTACGGCCCCATCGATGTGCTGCACGACTTATCACTGACCGTCGAAGAGGGCGAGATCGTCGCGATGATCGGCGCCAACGGAGCCGGCAAGACGACGACCCTGATGACCATCGCGGGCCTCGTCAAATTGCGCGGCGGACGCATCGGCTTCGATGGGCACGACCTCGCCGGGATCCCCGCGCACAAGATCGTCCTCCTTGGGATGGGGCAGTCGCCCGAGGGCCGCAAGATCTTTCCGCGGCTCACGGTGCTCGAAAATCTGGAGATGGGCGCTTTCACCCGGAGCGACAAGCCGGGCATCGCGGAAGACATCGAGAAGATGTTCGCGATGTTCCCGATCCTCCGCGAGCGCAAGGGCCAAGCCGGCGGACTGCTCTCGGGCGGCCAGCAGCAGATGCTCGCCATCGCCCGCGCTCTCATGTCGCGGCCGAAGCTGCTCCTGCTCGACGAGCCGTCGCTGGGCTTGGCCCCGCAGATCGTCGTGCAGATTTTCGACGTGATCCGCGACCTGAATAAGTCCGGCATGTCGGTACTGCTCGTCGAGCAGAACGCCCGCATGGCCTTGCGCATTGCTCACCGGGCCTACGTGCTGGAAACCGGCCGGGTGACCTTCACCGACAAGGCGAGCATCGTGCTGAACGACCCCCGCATCCGCTCGGCGTACCTGGGTGAGTAAGCCCGAAATTTTCACCGCAGAGGAAGAAGAGATCGCAGAGGAAAGAACAATAGGATGGAGTACATCCTCACCAGCATGGATCGTTTCTATCTGCGTCCTCTCTTTTCTCTGCGGTGAAAATTCCGACTCATGAAGATTCTCAAGCTCGAAACCGATCTGCTCAAAGTCCCGCTGCCGCGACCGGTGGCGCTGCCCACGGCGCAGGACCCGCGACCGGCCACGGATGTCGAAGTCGTCATCGTCCGGGTGCTCACCGATTCGAGTCACACCGGTCTCGGGTTCGCCTATTCCCTCGGCGGCGGCGGGGCCGCGATCCGCTCGATCCTCGATACCGTCATCGCCGAGAGCGTTGTCGGGCGCGATCCGGAGATGGCGGAGTCGCTCTTCGTGCAGACCGTCACCCGGCTCGAAGGCCTCGGATTCGCCGGCCTCGCGGCGCGGGCTTACGCGGCGTTCGATTTCGCCCTCTGGGACATCAAAGGCAAAGCGGCGAACCTGCCCGTCTACCGCCTGCTCGGCGGATACCGCACCAAGCTCAAAGCCATTGTCAGCGATACGGCGACACCCGTCCTCGGGAACAAGCAGGCGATCAAAGAGACGCTCGCGGCGCTCGATCTCGGCGCGGCCGGGGTCCAGATCGA
>JAYVTJ010000198.1:0-4687 GCA_043774415.1 Fimbriiglobus sp.
GTCGCAGCGTGGAAATCATCAGGTGGTATGGGGGCGTCTTGGTGTGGATCTCCAGCATCACGCGGTGCCCGCGACTGTCCTCCCTCACCCGGCTGTCGACGCGGAGCGGAGCGGCGAGCCAAGCGAGGGCATGCTTCCAGTCGAATTCTTTCTTTTGGCCGTCTTCGCTCACGAGGTGGTGAAATCGGATCGTGCGAATGGCGGAAGTGACGCTCATCGGGAAACTCGGAGTGGCCGTTCCAGAGAGTGGACGGTAGTCGCTCGCCGAGCCCACTGGAAGCGTCAAAGCTGCCAATTGTCCTTCCTGAGACTTTCCCTTTGTCCCGACCCTCCCCATCGGTACAACCGACTCCGCCCTCGCCCATCCCCCGCGCCCGGCGTAATCGGAACCTTGCCCCCATCCCCGCACGGAGTCCGCAGATGCGCACCCTCCTCCCCCCGCTCCCGCTGGGGGCTGCGGGCCGAAGGCGACCGTCACCTTGGAGAGGCCGGGGACCTCGTGCGGACGCCTCAGGATTCGAGCCTACGACCCGCCAATTGACACAGGAAGTGGATGGCGCTGCCGAAGACAGACTTCCCAATCTAAACTTTTGCACTCGCGACAGGCGTTTCGATAATGACCGTCACACCTCCGCCGCCGGTGACCACCGGAGGCTTGGCGATTCTCAGCCGCTCCTCTTCGATCATCAGCCGAGCCACTTCGAGGTTCAATTTGTCGGCCGCAAGTAGAGTCGCCGCGCACTTCGACCGGACGCGATCGTCCTCCGACTTCTCGATCACCTGCCACAACCAATCGATCAGCTTTTGCCGCTTCTCCGCCGGGATGGGATACCGGGCCGAATCTCCCAGCGCGCGAGCCACGAGCGTCACGTCCCCCAGCACTCCATTCCGACCCCCGCCGTGGTCTGGGTAAAAGTCCCCCTCTCCCCCACCGCCGAGGGGGGTTACCGGAATTCGGAGACGCGCGTTCGCCTCGACAGCTTCCTCGTGACCCCCACCGTCGGAGTTCGGCGTGGGCGTCATGGAGTCGGGTTGTGTCGGCATTCATCGATTGTGAGCGTGGATGTTGCCCGAGCGTGAGGCAAGAATTGCAATACCGGCACTTCGCGGCTGATCTGGCCAGCGTCGAACAGGAGCCGAAATCGGCCCTCCAACGAGGAGGGGGCCTACTTCCGACCTTCGCGCCGACGCCAGTCAAGCACAGGATTGAGGACATCCGCAAGAACGGCCAGCAGGTTCCCATCGAATTGTTCGGCGGGAAGATCATCGACGGACGCCGCCGATTCAAGGCGTGCGGCATCGCCGGAGTGCAACCGAAGTTCCGCGACGTGTCGGCGGTGGTGACCGATCCGATCACCTACGTCATGTCGCTGAATCTTCACCGCCGGCATCTCGCGATCTCTCAGTTGGCGATGGTAGCAGCGAAGGTGCGGGAGATTTACGAGCGGCAGGCGAAGGAGCGGATGAAAGAGGGAGGCGGGGACAAGAAAAGCACAACCGCAAAATCGGGTATGTCGCCAGCGGCATACCCGATCGAAGGCAAGAGGGGAGCGACCCGCGACATCGTTGGCGCGACCGTCGGCGTCACGGGAACGACGGTGGATAAGGCGACAAAGGTACTTAAGCAGGCGGTTCCCGAAGTGATCGAAGCCGTGGAGCAAGGTCGCATGACCGTGACCGTCGCCGCACGGCTCGCGGAGAAGCCGGAAGACGAGCAGCGGGAAGTAGCAGCAAAGCCGAATGCCAAGGCCACCGCGCCGAAGCCGGAGGAATCTGAGCCGGAGCCCGACGCGGAGCCGGAATCGGAGCTAGGTCGGAAGAACTTGGGCAAAGGCGTGGACTGCCTTGGCGACATCTTTCGCGGCGGTCTCCAAGATGGACTACGCGGCTTCGAACTACACCTCTCGGCGCAGGCATACACCTTACCGGGATGATTTAACAGGAAGGATCGCGGTCATTTTGCGATAGGATTTAGGGGAACGTCCCGCGCAACCCAAACAGAGGGAGATCTCCCCATGTCCCAAGCACGGACGGCGGTGCGCTTTCTGATCGCGACGATCGGAGGCATCTTCTCCGCGGATCGCGGCTCGGCCGAACCGCTGAAGGCGGGGATCATCGGCTTGGACTCGTCCCACTGCGTCGTTTTCACGGCGCTCCTCAACGACCCAAAAGCCGCCGCCTCGCTGGCCGACGTGCGTGTCGTCGCCGCGTTTCCCGGCGGCAGCGCCGACATTCCGGGGAGCAAGGACAGGGTCGCCGAGTACACGAAGGTCCTGCGCGACACGCACAAGGTGGAAATCGTCGATTCGGTGGAAGCGCTGATCGCGAAGGTGGACGTCGTCTTCATCGAATCGAACGACGGCCGGCCGCACTACGAGGACGCGCTGAAAGTCATCAAGGCCAAGAAACCCCTGTTCATCGACAAACCGGTCGCGGGATCGCTCGCCGACGCCATCGCCATCTTCGCGCTGGCCGAGAAAGGGAAGGTGCCCTGCTTCTCCAGTTCGGCGTTGCGGTTCACCCCGAAGATCGCGGAGGCGGCGAAGTCGCCCACCTTCGGCGGCGTCCTCGGCTGCACCGCGTACAGCCCGTGCGATCTCGAAGAGCACCACCCGGATCTCTACTGGTACGGCATCCACGGCGTCGAGACGCTCTTCACGGTCATGGGGCCGGGCTGCAAGTCCGTCGTGCGCACCTCCACCAAGGTTGCCGACGTGGTGACCGGGACGTGGGAAGACGGCCGCATCGGGACATTCCGCGGGATCCGCTCCGGCAAGAAAGACTTCGGGGCGCTCATCTTCGGCGCGAAGGCCATCGGGCCGACCGGCGGCTTCGGGGGCTACGAGCCGCTGGTGAAGGAGATCTGCACGTTTTTCAAGACGGGAGTTCCACCCGTCAAGTCCGCTGAGACGCTGGAGATCTACGCCTTCATGAGCGCCGCCGACGCGAGCAAGCGGAAGAAGGGGGAGCCGGTCGTCTTGGCGGACGTGCTGGTCGAAGCAAAGCGAGAAGCCGCGAAGAAACTCGCGATGTTGGAAGATCGCAAGTAGCAATCCGAGCGGGTTCGGGGGATGTGTGCCCCGCAGCGGAAAGGCTGTCCGACTGCAAGACCTATCAATCCAGGGGATTAGACATGGCGGACGAACGGAACGTGGCCCACGACAATAACGTGGTCGCCGATAAGGCCAAAACCGCCGGCTCGATCAAACTCTTCTGCAGTCCGTAGAAGAAAGTGTCAACGCGCCGCAGCGATCAGTGCACGAATTGCGACGCGGATCGGTTCCGGTAGCGTCGGCCATGCGGTCAAAAGCGCGGCCAGTTCGTCGTCGGGTATGTGCCCCTCGCTCTGTTCGCCGGTACACCCGGCGGTACACCCGGAGGGTGAAGGTGGCGAAAAACTCATATATTCTAGGGTTTTATCCTTGGAGGGAGGGGGACTCATAATCCCTTGGTTCTCGGTTCGAATCCGAGAGGCCCCATTCGTCATTCCGCCCGCGTGCGGAACATCACGTCCGTGCGCAGAACATACTTGACGCCATCCAGAACCATCGCGCCGGTGTGCAGCAATTCGTGGCGGAACAGCAGCGCTTTGCCGGTCCAGGGCATCACTCGCAGATCGGCGTCGGCATCGCCGACTCGCCCTTCGTGGAGGTGGAACATCGTCTCCCCGCCGGCAATGCCGCCGTTGAGGTAGATCATGAACGTGAGCTTGCTCTTCTCGCCGTTATCTCGGTGGTATTCGCCGTCGCAGTGCCAGTCGAATTTCTGCCCGCGCGCGTAACGGTAGTAGCGGAAGCGTTCGTTCAAGCCGCTCGGTTCCCATTCGAGCTCCCGCTCCGGCAAAAACGGTCGGACGCGCTTGAACAGCATTGCCGCCGCGGCCGGGTCATCGATCATCACGCGATCGTTATTCCGGAGTTCCTTGAACATCACCGGTCCCGCGCCGGTGGTGATCGGAGCATCGCCGTACCCGACCGCTTCGGATGCGGCGATGAACTCCGCGCATTCTTCCGGCGTCAGGAAGTGGTGGATCACGAAGATCTCGCCGTTGAAGAGGTCTTCTTTTCGCATGCGCGGGCTCGGGGATGGGGACTGCGTGGTGCCGATCATACCGCACCCTCAGCGTGCAGTCCGGTAGTGGCGGTTGATGAGGTCGTTCTGGATCCAGAGCAGCTTGCCGAAGGCGCGGAGCATCGCGACTTCCGTCGCGCGCTCGAGGCCCAAGCCGAGGATCGTCGCGGTGAGGGCATCGGCGACGAAGCCGAGCAGGGCATTCATCTGAATCAGCGGCACGTCGAGGTCCGCCGAGCCGGCCTTCGTCGTGTGCATCTTGCCGACCATGTCGAGGTACTCGACCATCTTGCCGTCGTACGGCTTCGTGACGAGCGCCACCAAGTAGCGCCCCAAGTGCCCTTTGCGGAAGCGGATCACCTCGTGGTCGGGCGTGAGTTCCTCGAGCTTCATCGGCACATCGCCCGCGTATCCGGATTGGCGGGGCAAGAAGTGGCGCCAGGTGGCGTCGTAGCCGTGCAACTTGTCGTACACGGCATCCACGAGGCCCGGCACGAGTGGGGCGAGCGCCGCGGCGGCCCCGTGGATCGCGGCGATGTCGGCGGCGCCGAAGCCCATGAACTCGGCGAGGTACCCGAAGCGGTAGGCGAGATCGGTTTCCAAGCGCGGTTCGTCG
>JAYVTJ010000199.1:0-4494 GCA_043774415.1 Fimbriiglobus sp.
TTGCGCGACTAGACAGATTAGGAGGGCTGGCAGAAGAAATCCGACCAGCGAGACGAGCCGGAGACCCTGGTAGATGGTCGGGGCCGTCTCGCTGCGGAAGCCGGCGTTCGCCAACTTCACCCGGAGCGAGTTCTTTTCCAGATCCGACTGGGGCTGCATCGACGCCCCGAGGTTCGAGAAGGCGTCCTTCAGGCCCGAGAAGCGCTGCCGCGATTCCATCTGCGACAGTTCCAGTTCCACGAGCGAGCGCGGCCGGCCGATGCGGTCGAGGCGGTCCTCGGCTTGGCTGTTGCGGTTCGAGATGAGCTGCAGCAGCCAGAACGTTCCGGCCATGATGGCGGCGAACACGAAGATCGGTGCCAGCTCATCCGCGGAGATGAACGCGAGCAGTTCCACGGGTGGGTCTCCAGGGTGCGTGAGGCGGTGTGCGGTGGCGAGCCGCCCCTGTCAAGGGGCGGGTGACGAATCAGACTTTGATGTCGATGATCTTTTTGATGGCGTAGGTGCCGAGCAGCATGAGGACGATGGCCCCGATGGACATCTTGATCCCCATCGGATCCTTCCAGAGCGCTTCGATGTAGTCGGGCTTCATCCAGAGCATGAGCAGGAAGAGGCCGATCGGCAGGGCCACGAGCACGATCCCCGAGAGCCGGCCTTCGGCGGTGAGGGCCTTCACCTGGCCGAGGATCTTGATCCGCTCGCGGATGACGTAGCCGATGCGGTCGAGGATTTCCGCGAGGTCGCCCCCGGTCTGCCGCTGGATCGCGACGCTCGTGATGAAGAATCGCAGGTCGAGGTTGGGCACGCGTTCGCACAGCCCCTTCAGGGCTTCGTCGAGCGTGATGCCGAGGTTCTGTTCCTCGTACACGCGGCCGAATTCCTTCGACACCGGCAGCGGCATCTCCTCGGCGACGACGTGGAGTCCGGCGGCGAGCGAGTGCCCGGCCCGCAGCGCCCGGGCCACGAGTTCCATCGCTTCGGGCAACTGGTTCGCGAACTTCGCCAGGCGGTTCTTGCGCTTCCAGAAGAGCCAGATGAACGGGGCCGACAGGCAGACGAGGGCCACGATGGGGGCGACGTAGAGGTTCACCATCCAGGCGGTGGCGACGCCCCCGACGAACGCGGCCGCGAGGCCCACCCCCACCAGCGCGCTCGGCTTCACGTTCGCGTCGGCCTGCTCGATCATCTTCTGGAGGTTGAGGATCTTCGGCGTGAACTTGTCGATCAGGTTCTTCTTGTCCACTTCCTGGAGGGCCTGCTTCAGCAGCATGTCGGCGGAAGAATCTTTGCGGTTGCCGCGGCCGACGAGGCTGTCGAGCCGGACGGAGGCCCGCCCCTCCTTCGGCCCCAGAAGGGCGAACGAGATCGCGAGGACCATCCCGATCACGAGGCCGCCGATCAGCAGAGAAAGCAGCAGAGGATCCATGGTGCACGACTCGAAGGAGTGGGGGTGAATCAGGTGTTCGGGGTTCAGTCGCGGGACAGCACGCGCTCGGTGAACATGTTCGACGGCAGCTTGATGCCCTTCTGCTCCAGGCGCGGCACGAAGCTCGGCCGCACGCCGGTCGCTTCGAACTGGCCGAAGGCCCGGCCGTTCTGATCGACGCCGACCTGCCGGAAGCGGAAGATCTCCTGCATGATGATGATGTCCTGCTCCATGTTCATCACCTCCGTGATGCTCACCATCTTCCGAGGCCCGCCCTGCAAGCGGTTGACCTGGATGATCATGTCCACGGCCGAGGCGATCTGCTGCCGCATGGCTTTGATCGGCAGTTCGGTGCCGCCCATCATGATCATCGTTTCGAGGCGGGCGAGGCCGTCGCGCGGGGTGTTCGCGTGGAGCGTCGTCATGCTGCCGGCGTGGCCGGTGTTCATGGCCTGGAGCATGTCGAGGGCTTCGGCCCCCCGGCACTCGCCGACGATGATCCGGTCGGGCCGCATCCGCAGGGCGTTTTTCACGAGGTCGCGGGTGTTCACCGCGCCCTTGCCTTCGATGTTCGGCGGCCGCGTTTCGAGCCGGACGATGTGGTCCTGCTGGAGCTGCAGTTCGGCCGCGTCTTCGATGGTCACGAGGCGCTCGTCGCCGGGGATGAACGCGGAGAGCGTGTTGAGCAGGGTCGTTTTGCCGGAGCCGGTCCCGCCCGAGATCAGCACGTTCAACCGCGCCTTGATCGCCCCTTCGAGGAGCATCGCCATTTCCGGCGTGAAGGCCTTGTAGTTGAGCAGGTCTTCGAGCTTGAGCGGCTGGGCACCGAAGCGGCGGATGCTGAGGCTCGCCCCATCGAGGGCGATCGGGCCGATGACGGCGTTCACCCGCGACCCGTCCGGCAAGCGGGCGTCGCAGAGCGGGCTGGTCTCATCGACGCGGCGCCCGACCTTCGACACGATGCGGTCGATGATCTGGAGGAGGTGGTCGTTGTCGCGGAAGACCACTTCCGAGCGCTCGATCTTGCCGCGGCGTTCGACGTAGATCTTCTTCGGCCCGTTCACCATGATTTCGGAAACGGTCGGGTCTTTCAGCAGCGGTTCGAGCGGGCCGAAGCCGAGGGTCTCGTCGAGGATTTCCTCGATGAGCTTCTCGCGCTCGATCCGGTTGAGCAGCGGGTTCTCGGTATCGCACAGGTGCTCGATGGCCCGGCGGATGTCCCGCCGCATGGCGTCGCTGGCGAGATCCTTCACGCGGGAGAGGTCGAGCCGCTCGACGAGCTTCGAGTGGATCTGCCGCTTCAGTTCTTCGAAATTCTTCCCGCCGCTGCTGCTCGACCCGCCGAAGCTGGGGCTGGACAGCCGCGACAGCCCGGAGTTGTTCCCCTGGTTGCTGAGGTTGTTGAGCTTCGAAATACCCTGTTGCAGCCGCGACATAGTCGAGTTCCTCGGTGTCCGATCCTGGTGCGTTGCTCACGGGCGGGCGATCACTTGCGGCCGAAGAGGCTCCACGTCGGTTTGACTTTCGAGTCGGGCTGATTCGCCGCCGTCTTGCCCCCGAGGGCTTGGGCCAAGCCGACGATCGCCTGCTGCACGCGGCACTTCGGGTTGTGGCGCACGAGCGGCTGACCCGCGATCCGCGCGGCGATGAGCGCCTTCGGATCGTTCGGGATCTGCCAGAAGATCGGCTTGCCGATGACCTCCTCGGCCTTCTTCATGCTGATGCCCTCTTCGACCGCATCCGAGCCGACGCGGTTGATGACGACGCGGACCTTCTCGGCGAGGTTGTCTTCGGCCCCGAGCATGTGGATGAGCCGGACGACGTTCCGCAGGCTGCTCAGCTCGAGCTGGGCCGTCAAGAGGATGGTGTCGGCCATGCGGAGGCCCATCATGTCGGTCGGCCGCAGCGACTTGCTGAGGTCGAGGATCAGGTGCGAGTAGCTCATCTTGAGCAGGTTCAGAATCCGCTCGATGTGCCCTTCGTGCAGGACCCCGATCTCCCCGATCTCCATCGGGTGCCGGAGGATCGACAGGCCCGTCCCCTCGTGGCGGACGAGCGCCCGTCGGAGGAAGCTCATGTCGAGCCGCTCGATGTTGCGGGCCAGGTCGGCGATGCTGATGTTGTCCATCCCGGTGACTTCGAGGGCGATGTCCGCGTCGCCGAGCGCGAGATCGAGATCGACGAGGGCGACGCTGTTGTTCGGGTCGGTGGCGAGGGTCGCGGCGAGGTTCACCGACAGGCTCGTGGTGCCGACGCCGCCGCGGGAGCCGAGCACCGCGATCATCTGCGTGGTGGCCTGCTGCGGCCGGGTCATCCCGCCGAGGCTGGGCTGTTCGCCGAGGTTGCCGCTCGCCTCGCCGAGGGCGCGGCGGAGGGCGGTGAGCATGTCTTCGAGGCCGACGGGATGCGTGAGGAAGTACTTGGCCCCGCGCTGGAGCGATTGGAGAAGGGCCTGGTGATCGTGGCTGATCGTGAGGATCGGCAGCTTCGGGTGCGCGATCGCCAGCTCGCCGATCATCTGGAGGGCTTTGTTCTTGTCGGCGTCGAGCGAGACGATGGCCAGATCGGGCATCGACTCCTGCTGCTGGATCACGTCGAAGAAGTATTCGTAGCGGGCGCACTCGGCTTCGAGCCAGACGAAATCCACACCCAAGAGGAGGGTGCGGAGCGATTCGCGAGAAGCTTCGGACGGATCTACGATGGCGACTCTTTGCATATCGTTCACCGGAGCGGGGTGTTCATCGTGGTGTGAAATCAGCCGGGACAGCCCTGTTCGGAACTGCCCGGCCCTTTGCGCTGCTTTGCTTCCGTCCCCGCTCCGCGACTACCGGTTCTCGGGCACCGGCAGGGGCAGGGGAGTCGGGGCCACCGAGGGCAGATTCACCGGCAGAGGCATCGACACCGTCGGCGGCAGACTCGGGGGCACCGAGCCTTCCGTGATGATCGGGGCGGCGGTCACCCCCGTCGTGGCCGTCAGGCCGGGGCCGGCGACCAAGCCCGTGCCGTTGTTCTGAGCGTGGCGGTAGGCCGGGACGTACCGCTTGTTCTCGAAGATCTTCCGGGCGCCC
>JAYVTJ010000200.1:0-4170 GCA_043774415.1 Fimbriiglobus sp.
GATCCTGATCGCCGCGATCCTTCCCTTCCCTCGCCCCGCTCAGGACGACCGCCAGTTCCAATTCGCGCTTCCAGCTCTTGCCCGGCTCCAGAGTCATTCTCCACTTGGCCGGTTCTTTCGCATGGACGCGGTACTGCCTCAAACCGTCCCCGGCGGTCACCTCGTAGGTTTCGCAGTCGAGACCGGTGTCGGGCCCCGCGGTGCCGTTGGCGTGCAGTTCGACCGCCTCCTTCGACGTGTTGGTGTAGGTGACGGTCAAGCGGATGGCGCCACGGAACGGGTACTCCTTTTTGTCGGCGGCGATCTCGATGCGCACCGGCGACTCGACGGCGGGCACGATCAGCGTGTTGCCATCCCCGGCCTCGCCCGTGAGCAGCGCAAGCTCACGGCGGATGGGGATGTAGACGTACTCGGTTTCGCGCCCCAAGCCCCGCGCTTTCACGACGGCCTTCACCGCGTCGAGGATGGCGGCTTCCCGGTCCAGCGCCTTCAATTCCATCGTCAGCAGGGCGCGGGGCACCTTGCCCTCCTTCCCGATCGCGCCGAGGTCCACGGCCGACGCACCGATCAGGCGATTCTCGCGCAGCCGGAGCTTGCCCGCGTTCTTGCCGCCCTTCCCATCGTCGGCGTTTTCGACCAGAAACCAGAGCACCGGCACTTCCGACTTCTTCCAATCGGAGAGGATTTTGGAACCGCGGGACTGGTCGTGGACGAACGTGAGGACGTCCGGAGCCTTGCCCTTCAGTGTCGAAGTGACTTTCAGCGTGACCGTCGCCCGTTCGATCTCCGAGCGTTTGCCCGGCGTCTCCGGCGCGCCGTCTTGGAAGGCGAGATCCACCACCGTGCCGCGGACCACGACATCCGAAGATGCGGTCAGCCATTCGACGCTCGAAAACATGTAGCCCGTCTGGGCGGAACAAGTCCCGCCACCGAGCGTGGACAGGGCGGCAAGGAAAGCGAACGCGAATTTGGCCGGGGTGGAACTCATGGGTTCACTACTGCCTTGGGAAATCGACACCGGGTATGGTAACACGGCACGCTCACGCGGTGCCGCCCGCCATGGATTGCGTTGCTCTCGAAGCTTCACCCCACCGCTGCGCGGTGGAGCGCGGGAACCGTCTGCCGGTGGTCGCCCGGGATGTAGAAGCTCGCGCCGCCGTCGGCGACCGTGCGCACGAGGATCGTCTTCCACGGACGGTAGTAGTAGCGCGGATCGGTCTTCGGGGCCTGCGTGTGGTAGTCGTCCCCCAGGGGGATGAGGTCGAACACGGCCGTCGTGAAGTGCGCGATGACCTTCCCCTCCTGATGGGCGACGTTCCGCGCCATCGCCAGCGCCTTCAGGTAGATCTCCGGCCCCATCACGGCCGTGCCGAAGCTGAGCACGACGCCGCGTTCCAAGTTCCGCACGTGCTCGGCGAAGATGAGGAAGTCGGTGTAGCTGGCGGCGCCGAGCGCGGCCCCGTCGGCGTTCGGGTGTTCGTGGAGGATATCGTAGCCGATGCCGATGTGGACCGTGACGGGCACACCGAGCCGGTACGCCGCCGCGAGGACACTGATCTCCTTGTGCGGGAAATCGCCTTCGAAGATCGCCCGACCGATGGCTTCGCCGATGCCGAGGCCCGATTTCGCACCGGTGTTGATGGCGTCGTTCATCGCGCCCGTCTCGGTCCAGAGACCGAACTCGCCGGTGCGGACGTACTTCGCCACGCTCTCGGTGCTGGCGCCGATGAGGGCGAACTCCCAATCGTGGATCGGCCCGGCGCCGTTCATCGCGATCAGCGTGATGAGGCCGCGCTCCATGAGGTCGATGAGGTGGCGCTGCGTGCCCGCGCGCAGCACGTGGGCGCCCATCATGAGGATGCGCGCCGCCCCGGCCTCGTTCGCGGCCTTCAATCGCTCGGCGAGAATCGGGATTGACGGATGGGCGAAGTCGGCGGGGGAATCGAGGGGGAGGAGGCAATCGAGTGCGAGGTCGTGCTGCCGCTCGGCGAGCGGCTTCACGATCAGGCGGGCGCGGTCGAACTCCGGATGGGGCATCGGCTACTTCGGCTCGGCGGTCGCGGGCAGCGGCCGGCCGAACTCGTCGAAGCCGTAACGGGCGAAGATTTCGGCCGGTGATACACTCACGACCTTACCATCGCGCCCTTCGCAGACGTCGAAACCCAACCGCGCGTGCTCGAGCTGCGCTTCGCGAAAGGCCCTCTCGTGAGCGGCATCGAGTGCCGGTCGGAGGGCGCGCATCTTGGTCATGATGGGGGATTCGGTTTTAAGCATCGTCAGCACTCCTCAGGAATTCGGCCCAGTCGTACTCGTTGTCGATATCTTCGTCGCCCCAGTCGCCGATCGCGAGTAATTTCGGCAACCCCATGGTGTTATCATACACCTCCCAGTGATCCGCGACAGGCCGGTACAGTTCGATGAAGTTGCGGACACTCCGGGCGTAGCGGCGCCGGATGTCTCCATCCGGAACGTGATGGCCGCCGCGCCGCACGCGAGCCGCCACCCGCTCAATTGCCAGCTCGGGGGTATCGAGCCAGTAGTAGAACAGGTACGTCTCGTACCCGAGCACGCGGAGCTTGCCGAGCCAGGCGGCGTACGTCCGGGCGGATAGCGTCGTTTCGAAGGCGAAGTCAGCGCGGGCATCGACGAGCCGATCCATTTCCTGCAGCATGAGCCGGCCGGCGCGGAACGACTCCGCCTCGGGGTTCAGGCCGTTGAGTCCGCGGGCGATGGCGTCGGCATTCACGAACGTCGGGATCTTCAGCACGTCCGCGAGGACGGCCCGCGACGCGGTCGTTTTCCCGGCCCCGTTGATTCCCCCCAAGATCACCACCCTCGGCATCGGCTCGCTCCGCAGGATTGTGCGATGGGAATACTATATCCGCGAGCTTGCGAGCGGAATGTGGAGGGGTGCGATGACGGAAGGGGAATGGTTCGCGGCGATCGATCCCGAGCCGATAATGGAGTTCCTACGCGGGAGGGCGAGCGACCGGAAGTTGCGATTGTTTGCCCTCGACTGTTGCCGACGCCTCTTTCAGAAGGTCGAGGTCCATCCTTGGTACATCCATGGCCTTGCCATTGCAGAACGGTACGCGGACGAACAGGCCACGATAGAAGATTTGAATCGGGTGCGACGTTATCCCTCCGCCGATTGGTGCTCTCAATTCGCGCCCCACTTCGAGCCGAGCGCGCTACCGGCTGGACAGACCTTCCGAAACAGACGACTCGCTATCAACGCGTGCTGGAATGCTATGGAGGTCGAAGAGGGAATTGCCATGGCTGATTGTGCTTCAACGAATGCAGCGTGGGCCGCAACGCAGCCGGGAGCCATGATGCCGAACGATGACGGCGGAGTGAGTGCCGCCCGCCTCGTAGCCGAACAGACCATGCAATGTGGCATCCTCCGCGAGATCCTCGGCAATCCCTTTCGCCCTGTCGTCGCCGATCCCGCTTGGCTCACGCCCACCGTCCAATCCATCGCGGCCGCACTCTACGCCGACCGCTCATTCGACCGCCTGCCGATCTTCGCGGATGCCCTCGAAGAAGCCGGCTGCACGAACACGGATGTGCTGCTCCACTGCCGGAAACCGGGGGAGCACGTCCGCGGTTGCTGGGTCGTTGATCTGGTACTCGGGAAGACGTAGGAACGGAAAACTCCGCTGCGGCGTCGATTCCCCGTACCCCGCGCCGTGCCGTTCGCGTACACTCACTTCCCACTCGGTTCTCTCCCACCCGTGCTGGCGGCCGCATGCTCTTCGCTTTCGTCCAGAACCTCGACCCGCTGAACCACCGCTTCGCCTCCACGGTCGTGGCCGCGCTGCCCGTGCTGCTGCTCTTCTACCTGCTCGTCGGCCGACGCTGGGTCGCGAGCCACGCCGGCGCCGCGGGGGCGGTGCTCGCCATCGTCCTCGCGTGGGCCGTCTTCGGAATGCCCGCCGACAAGGCCGTGCTCTCGTTCGCCAGCGGCGCCGCGTTCGGACTGCTCCCCATCGGCTGGACGGTCTTCGGCGCCATGCTCATCTACAACCTCACGGTCGAAACCGGGATGTTCTCGGTCATCCGGCGGTCCATCGCCGGGCTGAGCGGCGACGCCCGCGTCCAAGCGGTGCTCATCGGCTTCTGCTTCGGCGCGCTCATGGAAGGGGCCGCGGGTTCGGGCGCGCCCGTGGC
>JAYVTJ010000201.1:0-2087 GCA_043774415.1 Fimbriiglobus sp.
CGGATCTCGGCGCCGAGTTCCGTGCCGCCGGGATCGGCGCAGGTCGTCACGGTTCGACCCCATCCGCGCAGGGTCTCGGCGAGCAACTGCACCTGGGTCGATTTCCCCGTGCCGTCGATTCCGTCGAGCGAGAGGAACATGGTGCCCCGGCCTCAGTGCGTATGGTGGACCATGTCGGCGGCGTGGTAGCTGGAGCGCACGAACGGCCCCGCGACCACCTGCCGGAAGCCCATGGTTCGGGCCTTCGTGGCGATGTCGTCGAACTCGGCGGGCGGGACGAACCGCGCCACGGGGATGTGCTTGAGCGTCGGTGCGAGGTACTGGCCGAGGGTCAGCACGTCGCACTCGATGCCGCGCAAGTCGGCCAGCACGTCGAAGAGTTCGCCGACCGTCTCGCCGATGCCGAGCATCAAGCCGGCCTTCGTGACGAGTTCCGGCGCCCGATCCTTCACGCGTTCCAATAGGTCGAGGCTGCGGCGATACTCGGCACGACCCCTGACCCGCGTGTAGAGGCGCGGCACCGTTTCCAGGTTGTGGTTGAAGACTTCGGGCTTCGCTCCGATCACGCGGTCGATGGCGGCGGTGTTGCCGAGGAAATCGGGCGTGAGCACTTCGACGGCGGCGCCGGTGCGCTCGCGGACGGCGAGGATGCAGCGGTGGAAGTGCTCGGCTCCGCCGTCGGGGAGGTCGTCGCGCGTCACGGAGGTTATGACGACGTGCTTCAATCCCAGCCTCGCAGCGGCCTCCGCGACGCGGCCCGGTTCATCGGATGCCACGAGTTCGGGCGTCCCCTTCGGAACGGAACAAAAGCCGCAGGGGCGGGTGCAGATGTTGCCGAGGACCATGAACGTGGCCGTGCGGCGACTCCAGCATTCGGAGCGGTTCGGGCAGCGGGCGCTCTCGCAGACCGTTTCGAGCCCGAGTTCTTCGATCAGTCCCTTCGTGAAGTGGTTCTCGTTCCCGGAGGGCAGCGGCCGGCGGAGCCAGTCGGGCAACCGGCGCTCGGCGATGGGCTTGCGTTCGGCCGGCTTTTCGATGAGCGTGAGCGTTCGCATATGCTAGTGGGCACTCCCGAAAGGTACTGCCATCAGTTTACCGAACCGCGACGCTCCGACCCAGAAAGTGCGCCGAGAAATGGGACCATTTCCTGCGCCGACCGCGCCCCGACTCGCATGGCTGCTCGCGGCCGCGATCACCCTCCTGAACGCGACGAAGCCCGCCGTGGTGGACGATGCCGCGTATCTGATCTTCGCCCGGCACCTCGCGCAGCACCCGCTCGACCCCTACGGCTCCGAGATGTTTTGGAACAGCGCGCCGGCGCCGGCCATGGAAATCCTGATGCCGCCGGTGCTGCCCTACTGGCTCGCCCTCGGCATCGCGCTCTTCGGCGAGCACCTCTTTCTGCTGAAGCTCTGGCTCTTCCCGTTCGCTCTGCTGCTCTGCCGGGCGACGGTGTCGCTCGTCGCCCGGTTCGCCCCCGGACAGGAGCGGACGGGCCTCGTCGTCATCGCCCTCTCGCCGGCGGTGCTCGTCCTCATCGACTTCATGCTCGATGTGCCGGCGCTCGCCCTCGGATTGTCGGCGCTCGCCCTCTTCATCCGCGGTTGCGATCGGCGCAGTTTGATCAGCACCGCCGGAGCGGGCGTGCTCGCGGGGTTGGCGATGCAGACGAAGTACAGCCTGCTGATCCTCCCGTGCGTGCTCGGGTGCTACGCCCTGCTGAACCGCAGGTGGTTCGACGCTGTCATCGCGGTGTCACTGGCGGCGGGAATATTCATCGCCTGGGAGTGGTGTCTGCACGAGAAGTACGGCCAATCCCACTTCCTGTTCCACGCTCTGGAGCAGAGCGATCCGGCCGACGCCAAATCGGGGATGGCACGCATCGCAGAGATGCTCGAAGTCCGAATGTCATTGGTCCTGCCGCTGCTCGGGCAGTTCGGCGGGCTGATGGTCGGCGTCTCGCTTTGCGTGGCGGCCGGCACTCGACTCAAGCTCGCAATTGGCATGGCTATGGTTTGTGTGTCGTTACTGATTCCAATTCTTCTATTGCCTCATGAGAGATTGCCGAGCGCCGCCCTCACATTTCA
>JAYVTJ010000202.1:0-4341 GCA_043774415.1 Fimbriiglobus sp.
TCGTGGGTCAGCACCCGCACGGCCCGCGAGTGCGTGACCGCCGGTCGATACGGCCGCCGCGACCGGAGGCTGTCGTAGACCGACGCGATCGACACGAGCCGCGCCGAAAGCGGAATATCCGACTCTGCGAGCCGCTCGGGGTAGCCCGTGCCGTCCCAGCGCTCGTGGTGCGAGCGGGCGAGTTCGGCCGCGAGTGAGATGCAGCCCGTCTCGCTCGGGAACTTCTCCGCCAAGCCCATGAGGATGTCGCCGCCGGCAGTGGGGTGCGTCTCGAGCACCTGGCGTTCGTCGGAGTCGAGCTTGCCCGGCTTCAGCGGCAACCCGCCGGGGATCACGAGCAATCCGGTGTCGAAAAGCGCCGCCGACGCCGCAAGCATGTTGACGTACGACGGATCTTTCAGGCGGGTGTACTCGCCGGAAGCGTGGGCCGTCTGACTCATGGCCCGGATGTACCGGGCGATCCGCGAGCGGAAGCCGGGGGCGAGGAACCCCGATTCGATGAGCAACCGGGAGATCGTGACGGTCATCAGATCCCACGGGTTGGCCGAAGGGATCATCGCCGCCGCGGGCGAAGCGCGGTGGAGGCCGTTGATGCCGACGCGCATCGTCTCGGTTGTGAAGCGCCGGGTGTGAACGGTGTCGCGCCGGTTCATCAGTGCCCGGACGCGGGAGCGGAGTTCCGTCGGCGTGAATGGCTTCGTCATGAAGTCGTCGGCCCCGACCGACACCAGCCCGCTGAGCGCCGCGACGGGAAGTGTCCCCGAGGCCACGAGGATCATCATCGAATGGTCGGAGTGCAGCCGCCGGGCCGTCGAGATGAGATCTTGGGCCGAGCAGCCCATCGGCGTCGCGTCGAGGATGATGAGGTCGTAGGGCTTCTGCTCCAGGGCCTTCATCGCGTCGGCGCCGGTCTTGATCGACTTCACCGCGAACTCGCCTTCGAGTAGTGTCGAGACGAACGCGCGGGACATATCGTCGCCATCGACGACGAGCACCTGCACCTGCTTGGAGGCGCCGGTTTCCAAAATGTGCGAGGACGGTGCGACCCAGCGCGTGAACGGCTGGAGCGCCGTCGAGACCGACGCGGCCGTAGGGTAGCGCTTGTCGGGATCGACCTGCAGCAGCAGGTGAATCAGCTCCGCGACATCGGCGGGGAGTTCGGGCCGGGCGATGCGGATGTCGGGCGGCGCCGCCGTGAGCCGGCGACTGAGATCCGAGAGCGGATTGCCCGTTTCGGGGTAGGGATCTTTCCCGGTGAGCGCCCAGAAAAGCGTGGCCCCGAGGGAGAAGAGGTCGGCGCGGCCGTCCACGGAGTGCGGATCGCGGGCCTGCTCCGGGGACATGTAGCCGACGGTGCCGAGCAGCGTGCCCGGTTCGGTGAGGGCGTGCCGCGGATGGAGGGCCAAGCCGAAGTCGAGGAGTTTGGCTTGCCAGTCGGGCGTCACGATGATGTTGGAGGGCTTCAAGTCGCGGTGGACGAGGCCGTGCTTGTGAGCTTCGGCGAGGGCATCGGAAATCTGGCGGAAGATGTCGGCGGCGCGGTGGACCGGCAGCGGACCGCCGGCGCGGACGAGGGCGTCGAGATCTTGACCGGGAACGTATTCCATCACGAAGTAGTCGGTGACGGGGCGATTCGGTTTGGCGTGCGCGTGCCGGCCGGCGTCGAGGCAACCGACGATGTTCGGGTGCTGCAGCCGGGCGACGGAGCGGGCTTCGGCGAAGAAGCGGTGCGTCATCCGAGGGTTCATCTCACTGACGTAGGCCGTCATCTTTATGGCGACGCGGCGGCGGAGATGCGTGTGCTCGGCGAGGTAGACGATGCCCATCCCGCCCCGGCCGATCGGCTGGAGCAGCCGGTACGAACCGACGATGATCTCGTCTTCGCGGCCCGTCTTGATCAGCTCGCCCTGGTACGCCGTGAGGAGGTTGTGGTCGATCAGCCGCTCGATGAGTTCTTCGGCCGAGGGGGATTCGCAGCAGAGGGCTTTCCCGAGCGGCGCGAGTTCGTCCCACTCCTCGGCGAGCACGATCGACGCGTCGATGAGCTGGGCGAGGTGCCGGGCCATCGCCGTGCCGGATTCGAACGAGTTCGGCACGGCGATTTCGGCCGTGGCGAGTCGATCGCGGGGGATGATGAGGTCGAGCATGGTGATCATAAGCGGGGAGGGATCGAGTCGATGCGGGGGTCGAAGGATCCGGGTTGCGGTGGGCGCCGCGACCCATTTCAGCGGGGGGCCGAATCGCGTTCGGCTCTCCCCTCACACGATAACTATGGGCGCTTTTTCGGGCCTCTGACGGGGCGGCGACCAACTTTCCGGAGCTATTCTGAGGCGGGATCTCAAAGCTGCGACGTGACAATACGGGATATGCCCGGAGGCATTGAACTGCGCCCCGATCTCAATTCGGAATGCGAACCGGCATGATTCCGATTCGACGTCGATGATTCCGATCGGCAGTGGCGGCGGCGGATCGGAATCATCGGCTCACTTCGGCAGGTTCACCCAACCCATGCCCTTTGCGCACCAGAGCCCTGCGGCGACGATTAGGAGAAAGCCCGCGAAGCCGAGGAGGTGCTTGAGCGCCGGCGTGCGCGCGATGGCCCCGAGCGGCCCCATCCAGCCGAGCGCGGCTTCGAGGAGCCAGTTGCAGGCCACCACCGGCCACGCGAAAAAAGGCACGCCCGAAGACGGGGCCGGCGGCGGCGGAAGCGGTGCGGGAGGCGAATTGTCGGCGAAGGGATTCACATCCGCGAGATCGAAGCGCCCGAAGCCGCTCGGGACCGCGGCGGACGCGGCCGATTCTTCGTCGTGGTGTCCGAACGAGGTCCGATACCCGTAGGGAAGGGCCGGGGCATCGACGCCGCGGAGCGTGCCGGGGCCACCCGATGACGGCGTGGGCGATGAGTACCCGCGCGCGATCGCTTCGGCGGGAACCGCCGTGAAGCTCGGCGTGAACGCGATGGCCGGTTCCGGGTCCGATGCGATGTACGGCGACTTCGCCATCGGCGCCGCATCGGAGCGCCAGAGGCTCATCGACGGGCGCGACGAAGGCACCGGCATCTCGGGGAGCGGCAGCGGCGGAGCGGGGGGAACCTTCGTCGTCTCGGCTTTGTTTAGCGGCAGCGAGAGCATGCGCTGGAGGAGCGCATCGAGTTCGTCGAGTTGCTGGCGGGTGAGGTCGTTCGGGGTGGGCAAAGTCGCCATGCGCGAATCCTTTCGCAGCCGCAGGTGCATCTCCCGGCATCGTAAGCCAACTCCCGCGACAAAAAAAGGGCAATCCGGGCCGACTGACTTGGCCTTCGCGCGCTTCGGCGAATCGGCTTAGACTCCCCGCACGACGCAGGGAGGCGTCCGCCGATGATCTTGCCGCACGATTCACCGAAGCGCACTTTTCCGATCTGGCTCGTCGCCGCCGGGTTCCTGCTGGCTTGCGGCTACCTGCCGACGCTGAGCGCCCCGTTCGATTTCATGGACGACGGCAACCTCGTCTACCCGACCCCCGGCCTCACCTTCGTCGGGCACATCGAACTCTGGTGGGACAAGGTCGCCGCGAACGTCGAGCACCTCGGGCCGTTCCGCCCAGTCGTCTGGGCTCACTGGCAGATTCAAGCCAATCTCTTCGGGGCCGACCCCTTCGCCTGGCGCCTGGCGCGCCTGCTCTGGTGCGGCTTCGCGGGGACGATGCTGCTGGCGCTGATGCGCGAATTGCGCTTCCATCCGGTGGCCGCACTCGTGGCGGCCGCCGCGGCGATGTGGAACCCGTACCGCAACGAAATCTGGACGAGCCTGACGCTGGCCGAGGGCGTGGCCATGCCCTACGCGATGCTCGCGCTCTGGGCGGCCCGGCGCGCGAATGGGACTCCGCGCGCGTGGCGGTACGACGCCCTCGCAATCGCCGGCCATCTGCTCGCACTCGGGTGCAAAAACGTCTTCGCGGCCATGCTCCCGGCGATGCTGGCACTCCGACTCTGGCCCGAAGGTCGATCTTGGACAGACAGCTTGCGGGCGAATCGTTCGACTATCGCGGCCTATCTCCTTCCGCTGATCCTTCCACTTGGGCACTTCGCCTATTTCCAGACTCACTGGCATCCGGGCCAGTACGAAACGCCCGGTCCGTCGTGGGATCAGGCCCGGCACTTCGCACTCTGGCTGAAGGGGGCCGCGGGTTTGGACTTCTTGGGTATCGGGTTGCTCGTCATCATCGGGATGCTGCTCGCGAACCGTAAGTCGCTCCGCGGCAACGGCCCGGCACTCGCCTGCGCCGCGCTGCTCCTCCTCGGCGGATTCTTCATCTACCTGCCGATGCACATCATGTGCGGTCGCTACACCATGCCGGCCGTGT
>JAYVTJ010000203.1:0-2181 GCA_043774415.1 Fimbriiglobus sp.
GAATGCAAGCCTTCCGAGTACAGCCGATCGAGTTTTTGAAGAATTGAAAGCCCGAGACAGGCTGTTCGCCACAGAACGCTACGCCCACCGATACCCGCATTGCTGGAGGTGCAAAAGCGAACTTCTGTATCGTCTAGTAGATGAGTGGTACATCTCAATGGGAGGGAAGCCCGGCAGAAGTACCAGAGGCATCACAACAGTAGCTGACGGGGTGCAAACTGATTCGGTCATGGGAGAAAGTGAGACGTGGCAACCCAACGCTTTCCGGACTCAGATCAAGAATGTCGCCGAAAAAGTGACGTTCCTTCCCGAATCGCTGAGCGGGCAAAAGCGGGAGATCGACTGGCTCCGGAACATGGGCGACTGGATGATCTCCAAGAAGCGATTCTGGGGTCTCGCTCTGCCCATCTGGACGGACGAATCGACCGGCGAGTTCGAAGTAATCGGTAGCTACGCGGAGTTGAAAGAGCGGGCCGTCGAAGGCTGGCAGGAGTTCGACGGCCATAGCCCGCACCGGCCGTTCGTGGACCGCGTGAAAATCCGCAGCCTCACCACGGGCGCCCTGCTCAGCCGCATACCGGACGTCGGCAATCCGTGGCTCGATGCGGGCATCGTCGGGTTCAGCACGCTAAAGTTCAACACCGATCCCGCCTACTGGCGGCAATGGTACCCGGCCGATTTCATCACCGAGAGTTTCCCCGGCCAGTTCCGCAACTGGTTCTACGCGCTGCTCGCCCTGAGCACCATGATGAGCGATGGCGAACCGCCGTTCAATACGCTCCTCGGCTTCGCCACGGTGAAGGACCAGTACGGCCACGACATGCACAAGACGGCGGGGAATTCCATCGAGTTCATCGCGGCGGCCGACAAAGGCGGCATCACGAAGGACGCCAAGGGCCACGACGTGCCGTTCGCGGCCATCGGGGCCGACGTGATGCGCTGGCTCTACTGCCGGCACAGTCCGGCGCAGAATCTGAACTTCGGCCCGGAGCCGGCGAACGAGGTGCGCTCGAAGTTCATCTTCAAGCTCTGGAACACCTACGCCCTCTTCTGCAACTGCGCGATCGGGGATGGCTTCGATCCGGATCGTCCCGGCCATCAGGTGCTGCCCGTCCAGTTCCCCTCCATCGACCGCTGGATTCTGGCCGGACTGCAAGTGCTGGTGCAAACGGCCCGCGAGAGCTACGAGGAGTACGATGCGATGACCTTCGCCCTCGCGGCGGAGCGATTCGTGGACGACGACCTTTCTAACTGGTACGTCCGCCGCGTGAAGGGCAGGCTGAACAGCAAAGTCGCCGATCTGGACGCTGCCGGGCTTACAGACAAATGGGCCGCGTACCAGACACTCCATTCCGTACTGACAACGCTGTGCCAGTTGCTGGCCCCCTGCGTGCCGTTCATCACCGAAGTGATGTGGAAAGGTCTGCGGAGCAAGAGCACTGCCGAAAGCGTGCATCTTTCGGCATTCCCACATTTCCGAGAAAGGTGGAAGGATCAGCTTCTCCTGGACAAGATGGGCGCCCTGCGGGAAATCATCACCCTCGGCGGCGCCGCACGGAATGTGGCGAAGATCAAAGTGCGCCAGCCGCTCGCCCTGCTGCGCGTCAAAATCGTCGGCGACGCCGACCGCCGCGCCATCGACGAGTTCGAGCAGCTCATCCTCGACGAACGCAACATCAAAGCGATCGAGGCCATCGCACCGACGGCGGATTCGCTCATGCGGGCCAGCACGAGGCTGAGCAAGAAGACCGCCGCATCGAAGCTCGGGCCGAAGCTTAAAGAGGCCGAGGCTGAATTGGCCAAGTGCAACGCCCTCGAACTCGCGAAGGCCCTCCGGGTCGGGCCGGTGGAGATCGCCGGCGTGGCGCTCGATGCCGCCGATATCGGCATCGACTACGCCAGTGCCGATCCCGCTTACGCCGGCACCATCGACAGCCGCGGCCGCGAAGCCGTGGTGAGCACGACGATCACGGAAGAGCTGAAGCTCGAAGGGATGGCCCGCGACGTGATCCGCCTCGTGAACCAAGCCCGCAAGGACGCCGGACTGGAGATCGCAGACAGCATCGAGCTGCACTTGCACTCGCCCGCGGAGATGCTGGCGAAGGCGCTGGTCGTGCAGCGCGGCAGCATCGCGGCGGAGACTCAGACGAGTTCGTGGAGTGACACGCCGCTGTCACCGGT
>JAYVTJ010000204.1:0-3315 GCA_043774415.1 Fimbriiglobus sp.
CTTTCTCGGATTTCCAAGAGCCGACCAGCGCACCATTTTTCAATTCTCTTGGAACGGGCGCGGCGGCCGCAGTCGAGCAAAATGCCGCGAAGACGAGGAATGAACGCACGGTGACATCCTCGTGTTTTGGACGAGATTACCTTACCGCACCTGCGAGTGGATGTGAAGGTGGCTTGCGGCGGCGCAATACCAAGTCGAATTCAGATCGATAAACTACGACCAGTTTCGCGCTTCGAAGTCAAGGGCCAATTCGGTGAGTCTGAGGCTCGAAATGCTGCAGGTGGCGCGGCTGGCGCCGAAGCTGTTGGGTGAGTCGGCCGACCTCGTCTCCGGGTTCCTGCGCAGTCAACTCCACCCCGATGGCGGCTTCGCCGACCGCGCCGGCAACCCCGACCTCTACTACACCGTCTTCGGCCTCGAAGGGCTGTTCGCCCTGCGCGCCGACTTGCCGATCCGCCAAATCCTCGGTTACTTGCGCTCCTTCGACGACGGGGCGAAACTCGACTTCGTCCACCTGTCTTGCCTGTGCCGCTGCTGGGCCGGGATGCCGGCCGAAGAGCGCACCGCCAATCCCGTCGATGCGATCCTGAAGCGGGTCGAATACTTCCGCAGCGGCGATGGCGGATACGCTCAAGAACCGGGTGCTGCGGTGGGGACGATCTACGGCTGCTTCCTAGCGCTCGGAGCCTATCAGGATCTCGGGCGCGATCTGCCGAACTCGGCCGCGGTCATCCGCTGCGTGCTGGGTTTGCAGGCCGAGGACGGCGGGTTCTCGAATCAGGCCGACGTGCCGATGGGCCTGACGCCTTCGACTGCGGCGGCGGTGACACTGCTGCGTCAGTACGGCGAGCCGATCCCGGACGGAATCGCCGAGTGGCTCTTCAGTCGCCATGCGGACGACGGCGGCTTCTTCGCCGTGCCCATGGCCCCGCTGCCCGATCTCCTTTCGACCGCCACGGCCCTGCACGCGCTGAGTGGACTGCATGCCGACTTCGGCAACATCCGCGAGCCGTGCCTCGACTTCATCGACACACTCTGGACCTCGAAGGGCGGATTCCACGGCACCTGGACCGACGACGTTCTCGATGTGGAATACACCTTCTACGGCCTGCTCGCCCTCGGGCATTTGAGCGTGTGATGCGTGAACCCGAGCGGTGGGCGTGAGCCCTCCGTGGAATTCTCAGAGAGGGTCGTCGCAACCTCGGAGGGCTTACGCCCACCGCTCGGCAAGATCGAACCATGCCCGACAGCTTCCTTCCCAACGCCCGCGCCGCGCTCCTCTCGGAGCGCACCTCCGGTGGTCACTGGGTCGGCGAACTCTCACCGAGCGCGCTGTCGACGGCGACGGCGATCTTCACGTTCAAACTGTCGGGCATGCCGGAATACGAGCCGCTGATCCGGAAGGGCGTCGGGTGGCTGGTCGCGAACCAGAACGCCGACGGCGGCTGGGGCGATACCCCGATCAGCTTCAGCAACATCAGCACGACCTGCCTCTGCTGGGCGGCGCTGGGGACTGACAACCCGCTGTCAGTGGCGAAGGCCGAGGCGTGGATCCGAGCGAGCGCCGGCACCCTCGAACCGACGCCGCTGGCGAAGGTCATCGCCGACCGCTACGGCAAGGACCGCACCTTTTCGGTGCCGATCCTGACGATGCTCGCCCTCGCCGGGAAGCTCGGGACCGATCCGTGGAAGCTCATCCCGCAGTTGCCCTTCGAACTCGCGGCACTCCCGTTCTGGTTCTTCCGCATCGTCCAACTCCCGGTGGTCAGCTACGCACTCCCGGCCCTCATCGCCATCGGGCAGGTGAAGCACCACCACCGGCCGACGTGGAATCCGCTCTTTCGCATTCCGCGCCGGCTCACGAAGCGGCGAACGCTGCGCAAGCTCCGCGAGATCCAGCCCGGTACCGGCGGCTATCTCGAAGCGACGCCGCTGACGAGCTTCGTCGCCATGAGCCTGATCGGCGCCGGGAATGGCGAACACGAGGTTGTGCGGGAAGGGCTGAAATTCCTGATCGATTCTGTTCGGATTGACGGCAGTTGGCCGATCGACACGAATCTGACGACCTGGGTGACGACGCTGGCCGTTAACGCCCTCGGCGGAATCGGCGATCCTGCATCCGTCCGCGGATGGCTGCTGGATCAGCAGTACCGCACGGTTCACCCGTTCACACGGGCGGCCCCGGGCGGTTGGGCGTGGACCGACCTCCTCGGCGGCGTGCCCGATGCCGACGATACGCCGGGCGCGCTGTTGGCGCTGCGGCGATTGGGCGACCCCGATGACAAGTCGCTGTCAGCGGCGGAAGCCGGGGTTTCGTGGTTGCTCGATTTGCAGAACCGCGACGGCGGCATTCCCACTTTCTGCAAAGGGTGGACGGGGTTGCCCTTCGACCGCAGCAGCAACGATCTCACGGCCCACGCCCTCCGGGCGTGGTCCGCGTGGCGCAGTCTCCTTCCATCGGAGTTGCAGCATCGGATCGACCTCGGTACGAAGCGCGGAATCGCATACCTACTGAAAACCCAGCGGCCGGATGGGGCGTGGGCGCCGCTCTGGTTCGGCAATCAGCACGGCGCGGAGATCGAGAACCTGACCTACGGCACGAGCCGCATCCTCCGCATGGATACGCTGTTGCCGAAGGGAGCTTTCGACCGTGGCATCGCCTGGCTCATCGCGAATCAGAATTCCGACGGAGGCTGGGGCGGCCGCGCGGGGACACCGAGCAGCATCGAAGAGACTGCCCTCGCACTCGACGCGGTCGCCGCGCAGCCGAGTGCCGCCGTGGATCGGGGCATCGAGTACCTCCGCAGTGCTACGCGCAACGGCACGCATTTTCCGCCGTCGCCCATCGGGTTCTACTTCGCCAACCTCTGGTACTCCGAAGCGCTTTACCCGATCATCTTCACCGTGGCAGCGCTCACGCGGATCGCTAATCTGAAACGTACAACCTGAACCTCGCAATCGGATTCGCAATTATGCCCGCTTCCCGTGGCGAACTGTTCGCCGGCGTCACCGTCGCCATCATCACCCCCTTCAAGGGCGGCGAGATCGATTGGCCCTCGCTCGGCTCCCTCATCGAATGGCACGTTTCCCAAGGGACGGATGGCCTCGCCCCGTGCGGCACCACCGGCGAATCGCCGACCCTGACTCACGACGAGAACGAGAAGATCGTCGCGTTCGTCTGCGAGAAAGCGGCCGGGCGGATCAAGATCATGGCGGGGACGGGCAGCAACAACACGTCGGAAGCGATCCGCATGACGAAGGCCGCGAAGCGCAGCGGCGCCACCGGCACCCTGCAAGTCGGGCCGTACTACAACA
>JAYVTJ010000205.1:0-1977 GCA_043774415.1 Fimbriiglobus sp.
CGTCCGGCGGCGGGTTCCGAAGACTCCACCCGCCCTACGAGGAAGGAACACCCCGCGCGGGATTCCCGCGCAGGAATCCCTTCCCTTTTCGGAGCGACCCTGTAAATTCAGAATTCAGACGGGATCGGTCCGCCCGTGCGGTTTCCGGCCGATCGCTTTCCTTCCGCCGAATGTCCAGCCGCCCCCTGGAGGGTTGTCGCGTGTCTGTTTCCGTTGAGCAACGTGTCATCGAAATCGTCTGTGAACACCTGGCCGTCTCGAAAGAAACGGTCACCCGGTCCACGAGCTTCATCGAAGACATCGGGGCCGATTCGCTCGATATCGTCGAACTGGTGATGGAACTCGAAGAGGAGTTCAACATCCAGATCCCCGACACCGACGCCGAGAAGATCAAGACGGTCGGCGAGGCGATCGACTACATCGAGAAGAAACCGAAGAGCGGCGGCGACCCCGCGGCCAAGGCCTAAGGCGAAGGCTCTACCATGTCACGCCGTCGTGTGGTCGTCACCGGGCTCGGCACCGTCAACCCCATCGCGCGGTCGGTCGCCGAATACTGGGCCGGGCTCCTCGCGGGCAAGAGCGGCATCGCGCCCATCACCCAGTTCGACACCGTCAACCACAAGGTGAAGTTCGCCGGCGAAGTCAAAAACTTCGATCCGAGCGGCTGCGTCGAACCGCGCGAACTGCGCCGGCTCGACCGCTTCACGCAGCTCGCCCTCGTCGCCGCCGACGAAGCGATCCGCGAAGCCGATGTGAAGGTCAAAGGGTTCGATCCGGCCCGCGTCGGCGTGATCCTCGGCAGCGGCATCGGCGGCATCCGCGAATTCGAAGACGGCTGCGGCGTGCTGGTCGCCAAAGGCCCCGGGCGCGTCAGCCCGTTCGTCATCCCCAAGATGATCGCGAACGCCGCCGCCGGGAACGTGAGCATCAAGCACGACTTCCGCGGGCCGAATACCACCGTCACCACCGCCTGCTCCTCGGCCGCGCACGCCATCGGCGACGCCATGCGGCAGATCGCCTACGGCTTCGCCGACGTCATGGTCACGGGCGGCACCGAGGCGGCCATCACGCCCATCGGCATGGCCGGGTTCATCAACTGCCGGGCGCTCTCCGAGCGCAACGATTCGCCGCAGACCGCGAGCCGGCCCTTCGACAAAGAGCGCGACGGCTTCGTCCTCAGCGAAGGCGCGGGCATTCTGATTCTCGAAGAGTACGAGCGGGCCAAGGCGCGCGGCGCGACCATCTACTGCGAAGTGCTCGGCTGCGGCAACACCGCCGACGCGTATCACATCACGGCGCCTCACGAGCACGGCGAAGGCGCGGCCGCGGCGATGCAGCAAGCGATCTTGGAAGCGGGCTGGAACGCGTCCGACGTTCAGTACCTCAACGCCCACGGCACGAGCACCCCGCTCGGCGATGTGGCCGAGACGCTGGCCGTGAAAAAGGTCTTCGGGGATCACGCGAAGAAGCTGATGGTGAGCAGCACGAAGAGTATGATCGGCCACCTGCTCGGCGCCAGCGGCGGCGTCGAAGCGATCGCCTGCGCGCTGAGTCTGAAGTACGGCGCGATCCATCCGACGATCAACCTGCACCATCAGGATGTGGAAGCGGGTTGCGATCTGGATTACGTGCCGAACACGGCCCGGGATGTGAAGGTGACGAAAGTGCTGAGCAACAGCTTCGGCTTCGGCGGCCACAACTGCTCGCTGGCGCTCGGCGCGGTGTGAGAAAGGAGGAGGCGATGATACTCGACGGCATACATCCGCGATTCAATCGCCTCCCGAAACTCAGTGGCCGAGCGTGGGTCTTACAAGCCCGGGGTCGCGGGTTCGATTCCCGCCGGAAGGACTGTGCGACAGTTTAGAATTGGGCATGCTTGCCAGATCGATGTTGAAACCACTTCAATTGCATTTCCGATTGCCTTTATCGCCATCCCATTTGCCCGACGTGCCAGCGAGGGAACACAAATCGACCCTC
>JAYVTJ010000206.1:0-1704 GCA_043774415.1 Fimbriiglobus sp.
ACCGAGATCGTCCAAGTTTTCGATGAGCGCGGATACGACGACTCTTCCCATAGCACCGTCTCCCCATGTCGAAGGATTCCACCCGCATTCTATCCCAGCAGCTTCCGCAGCATCGGGCGCAGCTTCGACACCGCGCGGCCGCGGTGGCTGAGCGCGTGCTTCACGCGCGGGCTGAGTTCGCCGAAGCTCGCGTGATATTCCGGCACCACGAACAGCGGATCGTAGCCGAAGCCGCCCGTGCCGTGCGGTTCGGTATCGATGACACCCCAGCAGCGACCCTCGGCCACGGCCAGCACCTCGCCCGCCGGGTTCGCCAGTACGACGCTGCTGACGTAATACGCTGCGCGGTCGGCGCCGGTCTTCCCCGCGAGTTCGGCGAGCAGCTTCGCGTTGTTCGCGGCATCGTTGCCGTGTTCGCCGGCGTAGCGCGCGGAGAAGATCCCCGGCCCTCCGCCGAGCGCCGGCACGCAGAGGCCGCTGTCTTCGCCGAGCACCCACCGGCCGAGAATCGGGGCGAGTTGCACAGCCTTCAAACGGGCATTGGCTTCGAAGGTGGCGCCGGTTTCATCGACTTCGGGCGCATCGGGGTACGGCGAAAGATCGACGAGGTCGAGGCCGAGATCGCCGAGCAATTCGAGGAGTTCGCCGAGCTTCTTCTTGTTCCGGCTGCCGAGGACGAGGCGCGTCATGGGTGCTCCACGTAGCGGAAGTCGCCAGACTTCCGACGAGTTCATGTGTCGAGTAAGTCGTCTGAACCTGGCGAGTTTCGCTACGAAGATCGCGATTTCCCCGGCACCCAGAGCACATCGCCGCCGGGGTTCGCCGCGCGGCCGAGGACGAACAGAAGATCGGAGAGGCGATTCAGATAGATCAGCGCGTGCGAGTTCACCGGTTCCGTCCGCATGAGGGTCACCAGCGCACGTTCGGCCCGTCGGCAGACGGTCCGGGCCAAATGGAGCCACGCTGCCGCGGGAGTTCCGCCCGGCAGGATGAAGCTCGAAAGCGGCTGGAGGAGTTCGTTGATCCGGTCGATGGCCCGTTCGAGTCGCAGGTGCTGGGCCTCGACGATGCGCAGGGCGGCCGCGGGATTTTCCCCCTCGGCGGCCGGGATGCAGAGGTCGGCCCCGAGATCGAAGAGGTCGTTCTGGACGATGTGGAGCAGCGGGTGCTCGGGCCACTCGGGGCAGTGCGCCGCGAGCAAGCCGAGCACCGAATTCAGTTCGTCCACTTCGCCGTAGGCCGCAACGCGCGGGTGATCCTTCGGCACGCGGAGGCCGTCGCCCAAGCCGGTCTGCCCGGCGTCGCCGGACTTCGTGTAGATGCGGGACAGGAACACCATGGTGGAACTCTGGGATGGAGCGTCGCGGAGTAGGGTGATGATAGAATCCGGCGATCCGAAATCGAACGGAGTGCCGTTCTTGTAGGTCACGCTCTGCATGACGGGCCCGTCACGCAGAGCGTGACCTACGCAGCCACGGAATCCGCTTTCCGGCGCCAGTACTTGCCCTCACGCAATCTTCGCTTGCTTTCCGTCCCGCATGCTGATTCAACAGTTGTTGCCGCCGATGCGTTCCCCTTCCCGAAGGAAGCCACCATGATCCGCCTCGTTGTCGCCCTCGTACTCGCATGGACAGTCGCACCGCTCGCGTCCGCCCAACCCAAAGATACTCCCCTCGCGAAGATCGCCTTCGGCTCCTGCGCCGA
>JAYVTJ010000207.1:0-1780 GCA_043774415.1 Fimbriiglobus sp.
CGCGCGTAATCGGGTGCTTCGGCAGCGTCCGGATGTTCGCATCCCAGTGCGGATTGGTGCTCGTGCGCGGATCGTAGAAGCCCCCCATCCACGAGACGACCGTCTCGCCGTGCTTCGGTTCGTAGTCCACGGCGTAGTGCATGTTGACCCAGCCCGCCCCCTTGTCGATGAACCCCTGCAGCAGCTTCAAGCGATCCTTCTGCACGACCGGATGGCCGCCGCGACCGTCCATGTAGAACACGAGCGCGGCCGCGCCGTCGAAGACCTTCTCGTCCTTGGGCCAGCCATCGCGGACCATCACGGGCCAGACGTCGGGCGTCTGCTTCAACAGGTTCATCAGCATCGCGGTGCCGGCGAAGAATTCGTGATCCCCCGGCCCGTGGCTCTTCGATCCGGCGACGAGCACGATCTTCTTCCCCTTGAACCCACTCGGCGGCTCTACTCCGAGCGGCACTTTGGATTGATCGAACGGATCGAACCCAAGTTCCTTGCTCTGCTCGGGCGTCGCGGCATTCTTGACGGGCGCCGGATCGGCTCCCGATGCGATTGCGGCCGACGCGAGGGCGAGAGCGAACGAGATGCGGAGCATGCGAAAGGTTCCTGAATGGGGAAGGTCGTCCTCTCGAATAGGAACAGGACGCGGTGCGATCCGCAAGCGGAAAGCCGGGGGGGTGCCTCTCGATTTCTGGACTCGGGATTGTTCCAGCCGAGTGTGAGACACCCTCTTTTGGAACCATTGGAACCATTGGAACAATCGCAGCCGAGATGTTGATTATGGACGCTTTCTCTTGCGGTGCAAGGACTTGTGACGAGCCAAGGTGGTGAGGCCCAGACGCAAATGAAAGGGGGTAGCTGGAACAATCCGAGTTGGAAGAATCTCGGGAACGCGCCTCGCGTGTCTGCTCCCATGAACCGGCGAGATGCCGGTTCCACTGTCCAGTGCCAGAATCCGCTGCCGCACACTCGCCTGTTGCGCCTATTCCCCTGAGTCCGATGCCGGGCTACACTGATTCTGCGTCCGATTCACGCAGCTTGGGGTTCCACCGATGTCCGCATCCGCCCGCTTCGGCCTCTGCATCGCCCTCGCCGGTCTCGTCCCCCTGTCCCTCCGCGCGGAAACTCCGACGGCCGATCCGATCCCGGCCCTGCTGGCGACTGCGAAGGCGCAGTTCAAAGATGTGCAGGTCGAGACGCTACCGAACGGACTGAAGATTTACCTGCTGCCCGTGAAGGGCGCCCCCGTCGTCACGACGATGGTGGCATACAAGGTCGGCTCCGGCGACGAGGACAAGGATCAGACCGGGCTGTCGCACTACCTCGAACATCTCCTATTCAAAGGCACCGACAAGCTGAAGCCGGGCGACATCGACCGCATGACCCAGCGCAACGGCGGACGCAACAACGCTTACACCAGCGAGGATATGACGGTCTACCACTTCGACTTCGCCGCCGATCGCTGGAAGCAGGGATTGGAAGTCGAAGCCGACCGGATGCGGCAGACGCGCATCGACGAGAAGCACGAATTCCAGCAGGAGAAAGGGGCCGTGATCTCGGAGTTGAAGGGGGGCGAAGACGGCCCGTGGGATCTGGAATACAAGGCGATTCTGCCGCTGCTCTTTCCGAAGGACGCCCCGTACGCGCACCCCGTGATCGGCGAGGAGAAGCACGTCCGCGCGGCGACCGCCGAGATCATCCTGCGGCATTACAACAAGTGGTACCACCCGAACAACGCGTCGATCGTGATCGCCGGCGGCTTCGATCCGAAAGAGGCCCTCGAACT
>JAYVTJ010000208.1:0-6646 GCA_043774415.1 Fimbriiglobus sp.
AAGACGCAGATCGCCATCGACACGATCCTCAACCAGGCCGGCGAGGGCGTGATCTGCGTCTACGTCGCCTGCGGGCAAATGGAATCGAAGGTCGCGGCCGTCGTCGAGAAGCTCCGCGAGAAGGGGGCGATGGACTACACCATCGTCGTCGTCGCCTCCGCCGCAGACCCGGCGCCGCTCCAGTACATCGCCCCGTACGCCGGCACCTCGATGGCCGAATACTTCACGTACGATGAGGGCAAGGACACGCTCGTCGTCTACGACGACTTGTCGAAGCAGGCCGCGGCGTACCGCCAGCTCTCGCTGCTCGTGCGTCGGCCCCCCGGCCGCGAAGCCTACCCCGGCGACGTCTTCTTCGCCCACAGCCGTCTGCTCGAACGCAGTGCGAAGCTCGCCGAGAAGTACGTCCTCGTCCCCGCCGACGCCGACGAAACCAAGGTCACTGCCGATTGGGGCATCAACTCCGCGGCGAACCCGACCGAGAAGCGCGCCACCGGCACCCCCGGCAAGGTCTACACCGGTCCCGGCGGCTTCGGCGGCAAGGAGCAGGCCGAGCACGATCACAAGAGTTTCCCCGGCAGCAAGATCGCCAAGATCCCCGGCTCCGGCGGCTCGCTCACGGCCCTGCCGATCATCGAGACGCTCGAAGGCGAAGTGTCGGCGTACATCCCGACGAACGTGATCTCGATCACCGACGGGCAGATTTACCTCCAGCCCGATCTGAAGAACGCCGGGGTGCTCCCCGCCGTGGACGTCGGGATCTCGGTGAGCCGCGTCGGTGGCAACGCTCAGATTTCCGCGATGAAGGATAAGCGCGTCGCCGGCGGATTGAAGCTCGCACTGGCCGCGTTCCGCGAACTCGAAGCGTTCGCTCAACTCGGTACCGACCTCGACAAGCAGACGCAGGGGCAACTCGACCGCGGCTACCGCATGGTCGAAATCCTGAAGCAGGGCCAGTACGAACCGCTGAACGTCGTCGATCAGATCATGATCATCTACGCCGGCAACTCGGGCGGGCTCGACGATGTGGATCGCCGCAAGGTGCGGGCGTGGGAATCGCAGTTCCTGAAGTTCATGAAGGAGCAGATGCCCGAAGTGCGGAACCAACTGGCGAAGGAGAAGAAGATCTCCGACGACCTCGCCGGGAAGCTCAACGCCGCGATCGCGACCTTCCGCCCGCAGTTCAAGGGGTAAGTGGAACTTAGCCGCGAGACGAATGTCGAGCGCGGCAGATGACTCAAGCTCCGGGAGTGCGGGACTCGCGCTCGACATCCGTCTCGCGGCTAACTGATCGGATCCGCGCCATGCCCAACCTCCGCTCGCTCGTGAAGCGCCGCAAGGCGATCCGGAACATCCGGAAGATCACGAAGACCATGGAACTCATCGCCACGTCGCGCTTCAAAAAAGCGTTCGACCGGGCCATGGAAGCCGACGCCTACACGAAGAAGATCGCCGAACTCGCGGCCGACCTCAGCAAGAACGCCGGCGAAGTGAGCCACCCGCTCCTCGCCGTCCGGCCGACGCCCAAGAAGGTTCTCGTGCTGGTGCTCACGGCCAACCGCGGCCTCTGCGGCGGCTACAACGGCGGCATTCTCCGCGAAGCCCAAGTGCAGCTCCGCCGCCTCCGCGAAGCGCAGACGGCGCTCGAACTCGAAGTCTCGGGCAAGCGCGGGATGAACTTCTTCAAGTTCCAGCAGGTGCCCGTCGGCACGGGCTACACGCACTTCGAAGAGAAGCCGCAGTTCGCGGAAGTGGACGCCCTCGCCGCGAAGTACATCGACCTCTACACCTCCGGCGCCGTCGACAAGGTGATCGTGGTGTATCAGAAGTTCGTGTCGATCTCGAAGCAGTTCCCGGTTGCCGAGACGCTGCTGCCGCTGTCGAGCGTGACCGTGCAAAGCGCGAAAGGCCCGACCGCGACAGCCGAAATCGCCGTCGGCCCGAAGCTCGACTACGACTTCTACCCGAGCGCCGGCGACATCCTCGGCGAACTCGTACCGGTCGCGTTCAAGGTGCGGCTCTTCAAGTGCTTCCTCGACGCCGCCGTCGGAGAGCAGATCGCCCGCCGCGTGGCGATGAAGGCCGCGACGGAGAACGCCGGGGATCTGATCAAAGACGTATCGCGGCTCTACAACCGGACGCGCCAGGCGAACATCACGAAGGAGATCAGCGAACTCATCGCGGGCAGCGAAGCGCTGAAATGATATCCGAAGGGGACATGCCGGTCGGATATCGGCTCGACTTGGCCACGCCCGCTACGCTGCGGATCGTCGATATCGACGATGTCAAGATGCAGATTTTCGCGGAACTCGAGAGCGGACAGCTTTGGTTCCCAGTCCGGACCGAAGACGAACACGGTAACAAACGTACGGTACGAGGTCATACTCTTTACGACTTGATGATGCGGCATTTTGGATCGTCGGTGGTTTTCATTGCGGGTTTTTGGCCGGAAGGGGACAATTTGCGGGTGTTTCTCGAAGAATACATGCGGGGTGCGACTCCCGAGGTTGCCGCCCGGTCGACGTGGAGCGGTCGGCAAGCCGAACGGCATGGATTCCCGCGTGTCGAGTTCGACTGGTGCGCTTGGCCGGAAATACCGCAGACTCTCGGTGTTCGATTTTGCCGCAAGGAAATCGTAAAATGACGACCGAGGACCTGAGCGAAATGCTCCGCGAGCGATTCCGCCGCGCCGCTACAATGGCAGAAATTTTCTCGCTCGCCCGGGAGACTGCCGTGACCGACTGCACGACTCAGTCGTACGTGGAACTTGTGCAAATCGCCTTCGGCTATTCCACCGGTGGTTGGTACATGCAGAATTACACCGAAAGCTTTGGAAACGGTACCGAACCCGATTCGTATTTGGATCGGGTACTGCTCCGCGAGCTCGTCGCTCACCGCGAACAGTGGGATATCTCCCCCGACCGACGCGAGCCGGCTTGGTATGACGGCCTCGCTTGCCGATCCGGTTTGCAACTCTTGAAAACCGGCCGCTACCCTGAACTCGAAAAAATCGAAACCGATGCTGTGCTTGCCGCCCACGCCGCAGCCCGCCGGATTCGGAACACTCCCCCGCTCACCGTCGCAGCGTAATACAACTTCGCCAACCACCGCAACAGGGTCCGCAACACCATGGTCGCCACCGCCACGAAAGCCGGGAAGATCGTCCAGATCATCGGATCGACGTTCGACGTCGAATTCGCCGAGGGGCACCTCCCCGAAATCTACAACGCCCTCCGCATCGACGGCACCACCAAGGGGGGCCTCAAGATCGGCCTCACCGGCGAAGTGCAGTCGCACCTCGGCGGCAGCCGCGTCCGCTGCGTCGCCCTCGGCTCCACCGACGGCCTCGTCCGCGGCATCGACGCCGTCGATACCGGCAAGCCGGTCCACGTGCCCGTCGGCCTCGGCACCCTCGGCCGCGTCTTCAACCTCCTCGGCGAACCGATCGACGGCCTCGGGGCGGTGAAGACAACCGAAGTGCGTCCCATCCACCGCGAGCCGCCGCGCTTCGACGAACTCTCGCCGAAGTCCGAAGTGCTCGTGACCGGCATCAAGGTCATCGACCTGCTCATCCCGCTGGCGCGGGGGGGCAAAGCCGGTCTCTTCGGCGGGGCCGGCCTCGGGAAGACCGTCATTTTGCAGGAACTCATCACGCGGATCGCCAAGGAGTACAAGGGGTACTCGGTGTTCGCCGGCGTCGGCGAGCGGACCCGCGAAGGGAACGACCTCTGGCTCGAAATGCAGGAGACGATGACCGGCACCGGCGCCGACGCGAAAAAGGTCATCGAGAACACGGCGATGGTGTTCGGCCAGATGAACGAGCCGCCGGGAGCGCGGATGCGGGTCGCGCTGAGCGCGCTCACGATGGCCGAGTGGTTCCGCGATTCCACGGGCACCGAGACGCTCTTCTTCGTCGATAACATCTTCCGCTTCAGCCAAGCCGGCTCCGAAGTGTCGGCCCTCCTCGGGCGGATGCCGAGCGCCGTGGGCTACCAGCCGACGCTGGCCACGGAAATGGGCGAACTCCAAGAGCGGATCACATCGACCACGAAGGGGGCCATCACTTCGGTGCAGGCCGTGTACGTGCCGGCCGACGATCCCACCGACCCGGCTCCGGCCAACACGTTCCAGCACCTCGACGGCTTCATCTACCTCGACCGGGCCATCTCGGAAAAGGGGATCTACCCGGCCGTTGATCCGCTGTCGTCGAACAGTCGGTTGCTCGATCCGACGCTCGTGGGCCAAGAGCACTTCGATTGCGCCGACCGCGTGAAGCGGATCCTCCAGCGCTACCGCGAACTCCAGGACATCATCGCGATCCTCGGCGTCGACGAACTCAGCGAAGAGGACAAGCAGGTCGTGGCCCGCGCCCGCCGCATCGAGCGCTTCCTGAGCCAGCCGTTCTTCGTGGCCGAAGCGTTCACCGGCAAGAGCGGGAACTTCACGACGCTGAAGGACACGATCCGCAGCTTCCAGGGCATCTGCGACGGCAAGTACGACCACCTGCCGGAAAGCGCGTTCATGTACGTCGGCACCATCGAGGAAGCCGAGGAAGCCGCGAAGAAGATGGCTTCGAAATGAGTGCGGAATTCGGAGTGCGGAGTTCGGAATAGTAGAACTCCGCCTCTTCCTTCTTCACTCCGCATTCCGAACTCCACACTCCGAATTCGAACCATGCCCGAACTCACCACCAAAACGCTCCGCATCGTCGTCGTCACCCCGGAGCGGGCGGAGATCGACGCCGAGGCGAACTTCGTCGTGCTGCCGATGTTCGACGGCGAACTCGGCGTGCTGCCGGGGCACAGCGCCTTCGTCGGCCAGCTCGCGGCCGGGGAACTGCGCATCACCACGGGCGCCGAGGTGAAGCGCTACTACATCGACGGCGGCTTCGCGCAGGTCGCCGGCGGCGTGGTGAACGTGCTGACGGCCAAAGCCATCGAGGGATCGAAGGTCAGCGCCGCGGCGGCCGAAGCGGCCCGCGCCGAAGCCAACGCCCTGCCCTCGGCGAGTGGCCTCGAACGCGAGAACCGCAGCAAGGCTATCGCCCGCGCCCAAGGGATGGCCAGCGTCGCCATGAAGGTGTCGCCGATCTAATTCCCGGAGGCGAGCCGCAAGAATCACGAGCGGCCCGGAATATCGGGTCGCTTTTTTGTGGACTCGCTGGCTCCGCCAGGCGATGCTCGCATGACTGGAGGATCACCATGCTGACCGTTGCGCCGCTCACGCTGAGACAGGTACTCCGCGCAGCTCTCCAGAGTGCGACGCTCTGGTATTGGGTCGCTTGCGGCGTCAGTATCGGAGTACATTTCGCCGCGTGTGAAACGCTGATCGAAACGGGCAATTTTACGATTATGTGGCTCGGTTATGTTGGCAAACACTGGTTCTTGTTCGTATTGCTCGCGGTTTATTTTTTGGCGATCGGCGGCGTACTCGCCCGGCCGTTGGGTATCCCGACCCTCTTTCGGGATCGTCCAAAAGAGGTCGACAAAGACAGTAGAACATGGAAAAGCTATGCCATTTGGTCGGCGATCTCTGCGGTTCTATTGTTGGCAGAAATCTGGGTCACGATCTGCATTTTGGAAAAGTCCGGAGACCCGAAACCGTCTCCTTGGTGGGCACCACACGGGGAGCTCTTGAACCCCTGCAACATGCGGATTTTTCTACTCTCGCTTCTGGCCAACGGCGGACCGTTCTTGATCCTGCTCATGTTCGTCGCCGGACGGCAAGCCACCCCGATGAACGGCCATAGTTTCACCGCCAAAATCCACTTGATCCACTGCGCCAAATACGCGTTCGGGGCCGCGCTGGGTTGCGCTTTCGTCGGGTTGGAACTTTGGCTGACCTACACCCGGGCATGTATTGCGGGTTGGACGTTCTTGTTCGGTTTGCACTTGGCCGCTCCGTTTATGTTCCCGGATCGCTGGCGGCGGCAAACCGAATGGCGGAGCATCGGTTTCGGCACCGCGATACTAGCCGGTTCCATAGGCGTCGCATACGGATTGCGCCATTACGAAGATTTCACTCCGTACAATGTCGTACTGGGTATTTTCCTGCTTGTATTAGGTATTTATTGCGCCCAGGCGATCCTGTCGCGTGGGAACTTCCCCGTACCCGCGCTTTTCAGTTTTGTACTTGCGGGTATCTGCATCTATTTAGCGGCGGTTTCGGTTTCTTTGCTCGACGAAAGCGTGAAAGTACGCATCGATAAAAGTGTCTATGCCTACCTGTTCAAAGAAAACCTCGATCCGTCATTTATCATGATGGTGGGCTTCTCGGGCTGCGCAAGCATTGCCATCCGGCGATACCCCATGGTTGTACCGGCGTACTGCATAAAGATGCTGCTCACGTGGATCGTACTACTTTATATGATCTTCGTTTCGATTCAAGCACAGCTGCAACTTGTCGCCGCCATGTTGGTCGTCGGTTGGGTCTGCTTGACGAACTCGCAAAAGTTCAAATACCGCTTCCCGAACATGGCGGGGTATTACACGCGGAAAATGCCAGTGGCACCGGAAAAAAAGTCGTACCATCCCCAGGATCGCCATCTCCTCTGCGACGATTTCCCCGCGTTGAAAGCTTGGCGGAAGGGCCTTAGGGCCTGTAACGAAATAACTTTTACAACTTCCGGCTGACGGTATAGCCGTCG
>JAYVTJ010000209.1:0-7025 GCA_043774415.1 Fimbriiglobus sp.
GCGCGCGTTTGCGGTCGTCGAGGTCGCGTTCGTAGGCGCGGTCTTCCACTTCGATGCAGACCGGGCCGTTGTAGCCGGTATCGCTGAGGGCGGCGAAGAAGTCGCCCCAGTTCACGTCGCCGAGGCCGGGCAGTTTGGGTTTGTGCCAGCCGAGGCCGTGCACCCCGACTTCGTACAGGCGGTCGCGGTCGATGCGCTCGTCCTTCGCATGGACGTGGACGATGTGCCGGCCGAACTCGCGAAGAGCGCGCGGGCAATCGATGAATTGCGACACCATGTGCGACGGGTCAAAATTCAACCCGAGCGTGCCGTCCGGGTACATCTCGAAGAGCTTGCGCCAGACGGCCGGGCTGCTGGCGACGTTCTTGCCGCCGGGCCATTCGTCGGCGCTGAAGAGCATGGGGCAATGCTCGATCCCGAGCTTCACCTTGAGCGAGCGCGCCCGTTCGACGATGGGATTCCAAACCTGCGGCACGATCATCAGGTTCGCTTCGACACTCTGCGCCGGATCGCGGCCGATGAACGTATTGACCACGGGGATGCCGAGCTGCGCCGCGGCGCGGAGGACTTTCATCAGGTGCTCGCCGACGAGCGCCCGGTGCGCGGGATCGGGATCGAGCGGGTTCGGGTAGTAGCCGAGGCCCGAGATGAACACGCCCGATTCTTCCACGAGCGCGCGGACCCCCGCGGCCTGCTCAGCGGTGAAGTCGGTGACGTCGAGGTGCGTGACCCCGGCGTATTTGCGGTCGGCTCTGCCAGGCGGCCAGCACATCACTTCGACGCAGGCGAAACCCTCCTCGGCCGCGAAGGCGAGGACTTCCGCGAAGGTGAGATCCGGTAGGATCGCGGAGACGAATCCGAGTTGCATAGTGGCGGCCTCGCGGGTGATCGACGCCTCCAATCTATCGCCGTGCGGCCCACCGCCAAATTCCTCACCCCGCGACCCGTGTGCCCTGATTGGCATCGTACCAGGCGCGCAGGTCGCGGTCGCAGTTCCGCAAGCCCGAGCGCGTCAGCCGATAGGCGATGCCGAGCGTGAGCGCCAGTCCGAGCGGCCATGTCCAGTTCCAGGCTCCCATCGCGGGCAGATGGCATAGTCCCGTCGGCACCAGTCCGGCCCAGGTACCGAGGCCGAAGCGGAGCAAGCCGTAGAGCAGCATCGGGAAGCCGAGCGTGATGACCGACGCCAATCCGCTCGTCTGATTCCCGGTCGCGAACGAGCGGAACCCGACCGCGAAGCAGAAGGCCCAGAGGCTCAGCCCGCCGATGGCGGATGCGGCGGCACCTGCCCATGTCGAGTAGCCGCTGACGCCCATCGCCAGCCAGAGCATCCCCGCGATGACCAAGTAGCCCCGGCCGCGCCGCCACGCGGCTGCGCGCGCAGCGAGCCAGTAATCCCTGCTGTTCAAATCCGAGAGCAGCAGCAGTTCGAGGCGCTTGCAGCGATCCTGCACCGTAGCGTCCCACAGGCCGTACTGGAACACCGCTGGCACCGCCGCCATCACGGCCATCGCCGTGGCGACCGTCGGTGGTCCGCCCCAGTTGTCGAAGAGTTGGAAGACGATGCGCCCCATCCACGGCGGCCAGTCGTCCCCCGCGACGATGTAGGCCGAGTACATCACGGAGAAGCCGCCCGCGAGCCAGAGGTTGATCCGCCCGCTGAACTCCATCACGCGCCGCACGGCCCACCACGAGAGCGGCCGGTCGCCGATGGCGTCGAGCTGCGACGCCCGACCGCTGTCGATCGGCTTGTAGTGCCGGTCGTGGAAGTGCCCCTTCAAACGAATCGAACCCCGGTAGCCCGCGGCGAGCGCCAGCGCGATGCCGGCGCCGACGAGCATCGCGACGCGGTCGATGGCCGTGGCTTCGTCGGCATTCGGGTCGAACCAGTAGCGGACGACGCCGAAGGGGTTCATCTCGTGGAAGAGGAGCACGGAGTCGTAGACGATCTTCGTGCCCGTGCTCGGGTGACTCCGGAGCCATTCGATCAATCGCTCGCCCATGAGCACGCCGACGGAGAGGTACAGCAGCACGCCGAAGAGTCCGAAGAGTTCGCCGATGCGCCGGATGACGATCGTTTCGTAGACCCACGCGCTCAGCAGGAGCGCGACCGCCGCCCCCCACGCGAAGGGGAGCACCGCGAGCGGCAGCAGATCGACGGGCTCGATGGCCCCGTCGAGCAGCAGCGCCAAGTAGATCGGCAGCCCGCCGAGCCAGACGAGGGCGAAGCGCCCCAGGCCGACGAGCGCCTCGGCCGCGAAGACACCTCGCGGGCGCAGCGGGGACACCAGCAGGAATTCGAGGGCTTGGCTCTTGGGGAGCTGCGTGAGACGCCAGCCGAGGAGCGCGGCCCCTTCGACCATCGCCAGTGCAAGCGAAACGTAGGCGAAGGTCGTGAGGCCGTGCGGGGTGCCGGCCGCGGCGGTGAGCCACGCGGTCAGCGCGAGGAACAGGGCGTGCCCGACGGCGACGCGGCGGAAGGTGAGCTGCCGGGCGGGGGCGAGCATCGCGATGGTGAAGAACGGGCGGAGCATGACGGCGACCTACTTCCGCTTCGCGATCCGGATCGACCCCGAGCTGCCGGTCACCACCGGGAATTCGGTGATGGGCGGAGTCGGCGTGTCGGCATAACCCGGCGGCGGCGTGCGGAGAGCGGGCATCCGCGGGGCCCCCCGGTTCGCGGTGGCGAGCGCCGCGATGAATTCGCCGCAGTTCGGGAAGCGGTTCGAGGGGATCGGCGCCAGCGCCCGTGCCACGATGCACCGCTCATGCGCCGGCAGGGGCACCAGATCGGGCGGCGGACGGAGGAACATTTTCTTCAGCGAGCCGGGCGGCGGCGGTGGCGGGAAGGGGAACGCCCCGGTGCGGAGGACGAAGTAGGTCACGCCCAAGCTGAACTGATCGCTGGCTTCCGTGAGGTAGCCCGAGAAGATTTCGGGGGCCGCGTACTCCATCGTCCCCTGGCGCGGGCACGGCGTGCTCGCCCCGGCGGTCACGGTGGCCAGACCGTAGTCGGCGAGATAGGCGTTGTCGCCGACGAGCAGGATGTTGTTCGGCTTGATGTCGCCGTGCTGGTAGCCGACGAGCCGACCGTCGACGGTGTGGCGCCGGGCGTTGAGGAAGTCGAGCGCCTTCGCCGCTTGGCTGAGGTAGAGGTAGAGCTTCTCGGGTTCGACGTGCTTCTCGAAATCGTCGTGGTAGAGCGACATGAGGTCGAGCAGCGAAGCGTCGGCCAAATCCATGGCGATGGCGATGCAGCCCGGCAGCGACCAGACCTCGTGGATGCGGAGCAGGTGCGGGTGGATGAGCGACTGGATCGACTGCAGCGAGCGGATCTCGCGGGCCGTCGTCGAGCCGCTCGCCCCCGGCTGGCTCGACATGAACTTGAGTGCGACCCGGCGCTCGCTCGGCGTCACCGCTTCCCAGACCGTCGCAAAGGCCCCGCGGCCGCGCAGCCGCGTCAGCCGGTATCCCGGGAATGGCTCGGCTCCGACTTCGGGGGCGAATGCGCCCGCGAAGGCGCCGCGCACAATGGACGATGCCACCCGACCACCTTGCTTCGCGGAATGCGATTCCGGATCGACGTTCGAGGCCGCGCCGCAACGGAGCGGGATGCGGACCCTCGCCGAACCGTAGCACACGGATGCGGGCGCCGTGCGCAAAACTCATGCCGGGAGCATCGAGAACCACCAATCGGTCGGGCGCCCGTCCGAATACGGCACGACTCCGTGGAACACGGGGCAATCCGGGTCGAGTATGAGGGGCAAGAAGTGGCGATCCCCCTCCCAGAGTGGCAGTTCCAAGAGTTGTCCGACTTCGACCCAGTTGAGCGTGCCTTCGTCGTTCGCCTCGAAGGGAGTGCCGGTGAATGCCGTCACACGGAAGAGGAAGCCGAACCAATCTTCACCGCCCTTGCCGAAGCCGGGCCACGAGATCGTGCCCGCGAGGTGGAGTGCCTCGCAGGTAATTCCCGCTTCTTCGAGGATCTCGCGCTTCATCCCCGCGACGATGTCTTCATCCCGTTCGAGCTTGCCGCCGAGGCCGTTGAACTTGCCGAAGTGCGGATCGCTTTCGCCCCGCGCCGTCCGATGGACGAGCAGCACCCGCCGCCGATCTTCGGAGAAGACGTAACCGAGCGTCGCGAGGATCGGAGTGTAGGACATGGGCTTCTACGAAGGCGAGCCGACCGTATCGACAGTCGGGTGGAGAGGCACACGGAAATCTTAGACCGAGCCGATTCGTCCAGCTACCCCACGATCCACTTCGGCTTTCCCGGATCGCCCGATTTAGATTTCAGCTTTCGGTCATTCTGCATACCCCCTCCACTGAAGGCACTGAAGGCACTGAAACCACTGAAAGCTCCGATTTCCGGCCGTTCGATGATCGCCAGAATCCGTTGGCGCACCCCGGTGCGCCTCTAGGATTGACGGGTGCGCCTCCGGATTTTGGCTTTGGGTCGCGAGTTGCAGCCGCCCACCTTCCCAACATACTTCCAGACTGGATTGTTCCAGCTACCCCCTTCATTCCGCCCTCGACTCCCCCGCCTTCGCTCGTCGCAAGTCGTTGCGGCGACGGATCAACCGACCGGATCGTCGCCACGGCACCGATTGTTCCAATTCGTCCAATTGGTTCCAACGTGGGGTGTCACACACTCTGTTGGAACAATCCCGAGTGCCAAAATCGAGAGGCGGACCCGGGATTGACCGCGGAGCATCCCGGCTGCTATCGGCGCCGCCACACCGCGCGACCCCAGTTTGAACGACGCCGAACCCGCTTACTCCAGGAGGTCGCCGTGTTTCTCCGCAAGCATCCGTACCTGATCGTGCCCTTGCTGCTTTGCGGCTGCGCGCACGGCTTCGATCGCAATGCCCTCCAGGAGCGCCTCAACGACGGCTCGCTCCAGATGCCCGACACGGCCATCGCCGAGGCGCGGAGTCTGAAGCCGCAGCTCCGATTCCCGTGCCGAATCGCCGTCTACCTCCAGTCCGAGGGGAGCGACTGGCATTGGACGCCCGAAGACAAAACCGCGATGAAGGCGTGGGGGGACGCGCTCAAATCGGAGGGGATCGCCACCGATGTGTTCCCGCTGCCCGAGATGCTCGCGGGCAAAGGCGACGCGAAGGAACTCCGGCTCGCGGCGGCCAAATGCGGGGCCGACGTGCTCTTCGTGATCCGCGGCGCGGCCCAAACGGACAAATACAACAATTTCGCCGCGGCGTTCAACCTCACGGTCGTGGGCGGATACATCGTCCCCGGCAGTCACCGCGACTCGCTCTTCCTGCTGGAGGGCGTCCTCCTCGACGTGGACAACGGCTACGTCTACACCGGCATCCAGACCGAAGGTGTCGGCAAGATCGTGCGGCCGTCGTTCGTGATCGAAGACAAGCACGCGATCGCACTGGCGAAGACGAAGGCCGTGGCCCAGTTCGGCGATGAGGTCTCGAAGCGGATGCGCACATTGGCCGCCAAACCGACCGGGCCAGCCCCCGGCGGGTGAAAGGCCGTCCGGATTCCATCCGCACTCACACGACCGTCGACACGGTCGGCTCGCCTTCGATGGCCCACTCCGCCACTTCGAATGCCGTTTCCTTCAACCACCACGCCCGCACCTCGTCGCCCGGCCCGATGATGAGATGCGGGATCGTTCCGCCGTAGCCGTTCTGCGACAAGTCGGTGTCACTCGGGATCGGCGCACTCGTCGGGTGCGAGTGATAGAGCGCGACTTCGACGATGCCGAGTGCTCTCAGCGCACGGTGAACCGTCAGCAGTTCGCGCGGATCGACCTCGTATGCCGTCGGCGACGCCAGCGCGTTCACCAGCGGGAAGCGGTGCGTGGCTGCGCCGTCGATTCCCGCGAGGAAGCCGCAGCATTCGTTCGGGAAGTCGGCGCGGGCGTGGGCCAGCATCGCCTCGAAGATCGGACGCGGAATCCGCAGGCTGCGAGAGATCATCCCCCTACTTTATCGACGAATCGGTGGATCCGGACCCGCGGGGTCTCCGTACAATCGACTCTATACACGAGGGCCGTTGCCGTGGATCGAACCTTGCTCATCGACTCGCCTGCGGAAGTCGTCTATCCGGAGAGCGACGGGAAACCGATGGCCGACAATACCGTGCAATGGAATTGGATGGTGATGATCGTCGGCGAACTCCGGGATCACTTCGCGGGGCAAGATGTTTTCGTCGCCGGGGATTTGCTCTGGTACCCCGTCGAGAACCAACCCCGGATCAACGCGGCCCCGGATGCGATGGTCGCATTCGGCCGCCCGGCCGGGGACCGCGGCAGTTACCGGCAGTGGCACGAAGGCGGCATCGCCCCGCAAGTCGTGTTCGAAGTGGTATCGCCGAGCAACACGGACGACGAGCTCGATGCGAAACTGGGGTTCTACGAGCGCTACGGGGTCGAAGAGTACTACCTGATCGATCCCGACGAACCGGCGGTCGAAGCCTACGTCCGCAGCGGCAAGCGGCTGATCCGCGTCCGGCGATTGACCGACTTCACCAGCGTCCGGCTCGGCATCCGTTTCGAAAAGCGCGACGGCGACCTCCGGATTCTCAACGCTCAAGGCCGCCAGTTTCGCCCGCGTGAAGATGTGACTGCCGAGAATCGCCAGTTGGAACGAGAACGCAATCGAATGGCCCAAAAGCTCCGCGAACTCGGCGTCGATCCGGACTCGCTCTGAGGCGCCCGCCCGATCCGGTTCCCGTACCGTCGAATCATTCCCGTCCGATTCCTCCGAGATCACCATGACGACCGTCGCCGACTTGAAGGGCCAGACCGTGGCCTTCGCCGCCTCCGGGGGGTTGGATTCCTGCACCGTCACGAAGTGGCTCACCGAGAACGACGTGAAGGTCGTCTGCCTCACGGCCGACATCGCCCAGCCCGACGAGGCGAACTTCGACGAAGTCGGCACGCGCATGCGCGAGTGCGGGGCGAGCGATTACATCGCCATTCCGCTGCACGAGATGATCGCCGAATCGGGCATCGAGGTGATCCAGTTCCAAGCCCGCTACGAAGGGGACTA
>JAYVTJ010000210.1:0-8214 GCA_043774415.1 Fimbriiglobus sp.
CATCTCCTGCTGCTCGTCCGTCGGCGGCGGCAGGGTCATCTTCTGGTGGACGAACATCAGCGAGACCGCGATCAGCGGCAGGATGTTGAGGTACGGCCCGAGGTAGACGCTGCCGCCGATACTCGAGAACTCGCTGATCCATGGCACCCCTTCGCCGAACTTGACGAGCATGTCCGGGGCGGCGAGGTTCGGGAACCAGAGGAACGATTCGAGCCGGAAGAAGATCGACTCCTGGAGGCAGAAGTAGAGCCCCATGAAGACGGGGAGCTGCGCGAACATGAGAACGCAGCCGCTCATACTCGACAGCGGATTGACCCCGTTCAGCACCATCAGCTTGGTGCGCTCCTGATTGAAGCGCTGGTAGTCCCCCTTGTACTTCTCTTCGAGCTTCGCAATCTCCGGCTTAAGCGCGGCCATCTTCTCCTGGGTCTTCGCCATCACCTGCTGCTGCTTGCGGCTCGGCAGGAAGAGGAGCATCCTCACCATGACCGTGAGCAGCAGGATGTCGACGCCCCAGATCGGCACGATGCCGTGGAGGAACGCGAGGATGCCGTGCATCCGGTTCGTCATCCAGATGACGATGTCGGCCCAGTAAATGGAGTTGGCCAAGCGCCCGAAGAAGCTCGGGGAATGGTAGTCGGCGAGCGTGCGGAGTGTGAGTTTATCGAGGTAGCGATCGACGAGCGCGGGATCGACGGTGCCTTTGCTGTCGTCGAGTTGGCCGAGCAGCCGGACTTTGATCGGCCCGTTGTAGATGAGGTAACTGTGCGACACCGGCTTGTCGGCTTGCGGATCGATGGGGTTGGCCGCCACGCGCACGGTGATGTCGCCGAGTTGCGGCTTCTCGGCCATGTCCGAATCCTGCGGCTCGCGGCTCGGCCGGACGTAGTGCCAGAGATTCTTCCGGGCTTCGTCGGGCATCGATTCGTCGATCGCGAGGACGCTGGCGAAGTACTGCGTGCCGACGCCGGCGTAGGTGAAGGTATTCCCCTGCGGGTCGATCCGGTTCCCGCCGAACGAGGTGGTGATCGAAGCCGAATCCTGGATATCGCGCTTGGCGGTGCCGGCGGGGTTCACCCACCCGACGAGCGAATTGCGGTAGGTCGAGGTGTACCATTCCCCTTCGACGGGGAGGCCGCGGGCGCCGGAGATCTGGTATTTGAACTTCACGCGATCCTTGTCCGGCCGGCCGGGCAGGGCTTCGAAGTCGAGCTTCATGCCGACGTGGTAGTCCTTCGGCCCGAGGGTGAACGTCTTGCGGATCTTGAGGAAGTACGGGGCCGCGAGTGCGGTCTCGAAGACGACGCGGGCTTCGGAGCCGTCGGCCGAGGGCGACTGATCGACGATCTTCCAGAGCCGGTCGGCGAGTTCGGTCGACGGGTACTGCTCGGCCCCTTCGGATGTGCGCTGGAGCGGATCGCCGACGCTCGGATAGTGGAGCAGGGTGTACGAGGGTTCGGACAGCGACATCGAGCCGGGCTTGATCGGGCCAGCTTTGAGGTCGGGGTAGAGCGTTTTATCGAAGATCGAGACGCGCTTGCCGTCCGGTGTACTCACGCCCGTGATGCCGGGGATGAGGTGCAATCGGCGGACATTCCCGGCTTCGTCCTTCGCATCGCGGCCTTCGCGCGTCGATTCGTCGAAACTCGGGAGAATCGCCTGCTGGACGGCGGCGCCGCGGTTCGTGAGCAGGATTTGCTGATAGAACTTGTCGCTGCCGAGGGCCACAAGGATCGTCGGATCGCTCGGTTTCGGCGCGGGCGGAGAGACGACCGGCGGACTCGGCTTGGGCGTCTCCGGAGGAATCGCGGACTTCGGGGGCTCCGGCTGAGTCAGCAGGGGCCAAGTGTCGGCGGGACTGGTCGTGGTCGCGCCGATGCCGGTGATCGCCAGCAGGCACTCGCGCGGCGGATTCGGGGCTTTGGCTTCCGGCTTCGGGAAAAAGGTCTTGTCGATGAACCACCATCCGGCACCCAAGCCGACGGCGAGCGCCGCGAAGGTCGCGATGCGGATGAGCAAACTGCGATTCATCGGAAGGAGTCTCCGCCCCGACGCGGTCGCGGCGCAGGCCCTGGTATCTTATTGGTCGGTCACGCTGCGCGTGACGCCGGAATGAATCGAGCTGTCGGATTTGCGGAGGTGGCGTCACGCGGAGCGTGACCTACCGGCCTTCGCGGAGGCGGTCGCCGAGGAAGTTTTCGAGGTCGGGCACGTCGTAGATCTTCTTGATCGTCTTCTCCATGTCGTATTCGACGCGGCGGAAGTGGATCGTGTCGTCCTTCAGCACGACGTAGCAGGCTTTCGGATTGCCGTCGCGCGGCTGGCCGACGGAGCCGACGTTGCAGAGGGTCTTCTTGCCATCGAGCTTGTAGGCGTGGTTCACATCGTCCGGCCCGAGGAACTGGAGCGATTCCGTGAACACGCCGGGGACGTGCGTGTGACCTTGGAAGCAGTAGCGCTCCACGAGTGTGAAGATGCGCTCCATCTTCCGCTGGTTGTAGATGTCTTCGGGGAAGACGTACTCGTTGAGCGGATTGCGGGCCGAGCCGTGGACGAAGAGGTAGCCCTCTTCGTTGTGCGATCGCGGCCGCTCGGCGAGGAAATCCCAGCGCTTCTCGCGGAGCGCGCGGGGTTCGGTGCCCGATTCCAGTTGCTGGCGCGTCCAGAAGATGGCCCGCTCGGCGGAGGCGTTGAAGCCGTCCGGATCGAACATGGCGCCCTGATCGTGGTTGCCCATCAGGACGAGCTTCGCTTCCATGATGAGATCGACGCACTCGCGCGGATTGGGGCCGTAGCCGACCACGTCCCCGAGGCAATAGATGTCGGCGATGCCCTGGGATTTGATGTCCGCCAGCACGGCCTGAAGCGCTTCCAAGTTGCTGTGGATGTCGCTGATGATCGCCTTCACGCCACGGCCCCCGACTCTCGATCACTGTGTATTCGGGAAAGTATAGAGCGCATTTGCGCTCCGGTAAACAAGCCGCGTTCCGGGAAGGGTCGGAAAATCGGACGACCGGGTCCGGAGTGAGGGGTTTAGGGTTTGTTACTGATGATTCGATGCCGGGTGCCAAGCTGTCATGTTGGCCCGACGCGCAAGCGAGGGCGACGAACCGTGTGACTCACACAGTTTCGAATCTGCGCTCACCTCAATGTCGCCCTCGCTTGCGCGTCGGGCTGACAAATCACCGCACATTCCGACCTCAATTGTTCTTGAACACATCGTGGCAACCCTTGCAGTTCAGGTTGATCGCGGCCAGTTTCTTGGCGAGCGCGGCCCTTTCGGCTTTGTCCCCCTTCGCGGCTTCGGCCGCGGCGTCGGTGCCGAGCTTGATCATCTCCTTCGAGAAGTCGTCCCACTTTTTCTTCTTGGGGCCGACGGCGTCGGGCGCGGGCATGTCGAGAGTGTACTGGCCGATGGTGGCGACGCGCCCGGCGAGTTCCGCCGCGAGTTTCACATCGGTCACTTTGGTCGCCTGCGCTTTCAGATCGGCTTCGATGTGCCGGCCTCCGCTGCGGCCGAGCGAGAACTGGGCCATGAGTTCGCTCAGCTCGAATTTGTGCTGCTCGTGGAGTTTGACGCTCTTTTTCGGGTCGCCGTCCTTCGCGGTGGCGAGGCCTTCGACTGCCGCCTTCGCCGCCGCGTAGTCCTTCTTCTCGATCGCGGCGGCGATGAGCAGCGCCTGATCGCGCTGACCTGCGGCTTTCGCAGCATCGGCGCCGGTCATGCCGTTCTGGGCGTAGAGCGCGAGCATCATCGCCGTCGCTTTGAGCGTGTTGATCTCCTTGTCGGCCGGCTTCTTCGAGAGCCCCTTTTTGAGGAACGCCACATCCGACTCGGCGAGCGCGGCGGTCGGCACGGAAGGAGCCTCGGCCGCGCTCACGGATGGGAGCCGGGCGAGTATCGCGATGCCGACGGCGAGTGTGGAGAGAGCCAAGGCCGGGAACCGGAATTTCGACACGTCGCACTCCTGAGATCGCATGGGGAAGGGGTGGAGTCTAGTTCCACCGATGCCGGATTGTAGGCGGGCACCGATCCCCGATAGAGCGAATCGGCGGATCGATGAGTGCGAAGGGGGGGACTTGAACCCCCACGGCCTTGCGGCCGCAAGAACCTAAATCTTGTGCGTCTGCCAATGATTCGCCTGATTTCTTGGGGAAACTGCAACAAGAGTGGTTCTTGGGGCAGTGAATGGGCAGTGAATTCCTTGTTGCCGGGTACACCGGCCATGGCGAGAGACAACGACGGACCTTGGTTTCGGACGGCCAAAAACACTTGGTACATCACCCTGAACGGGCACAGTGTGAGCCTGGGCGTTCGCGGCTTAGCAAATTCCAAAGAGGCGAACGCGGCATGGCATCGCCTGATGGCCGATGGCCAGTCCGCAACCCAGAGCCGACAGCAAGGCGCGGACTCGCCGCCCTCCCTCACCGTGCAGGAACTGGTCTACCTCTTCCTGACCGACATTTCAACCCGTCTGAAGCCACTCACGATCGGCCAGTACCGCATCGACCTCGAACAGTTCCTCACCCGCTTCAAGAACGTCCCGGCGAACCGCGTCGCGACGATCGAGGTTTCCCGATGGCTGCACGGGATGAAAGTCGGAGACACGACCAAGGGCATTCGCTTGCGGAGCGTCTCGGCGTGCTTCGGCTGGGCGGTCAAATGCGGGTTCATCGCGGACAACCCCATCAAGCGGGTGCCGAAGCCCCGCAATCGAAGCCGAGGGCAGGAAGCCGTTGTCAGCCCCGAGGTGCACGCCAAACTGATGGCGAAAGCTTCCCCGGCTTTCCAGCGAGTGCTGGCCGTCCTCCACGGCACCGGTTGCCGGCCGGGAGAAGCCTGCGCTATCACGGCCACCAACTTCGATCCGACGAACGGACTCATCCGGCTCGAAATTCACAAGAGCGACCGGCACGGCAAACCCCGACTGATTTTCGTTCCGCCCGATGTGGCGACGCTTTTGGGGCGACTAGCCAGCGAGTACTCGACCGGCGCGCTTCTGCGAACCCATCACGGCAACCCGTGGACGGGCCGGAGCATCACCGAGTACATGCAGAAGCTGAAGAGAGCGGCTGGTGTGAAAGCGATGGCCTACGGCTACCGTCACACGTTCGCCACCGATGCTCTGGTGAAGGGCTTGCCCGATGCCCAAGTCGCCGCGCTCCTGGGGCATTCCTCGACGACGATGCTCCACAAGCACTACTCCCACCTGACGAGCCAAGCGGGGGTTCTGCGAAGCGCTTCGGCGATGGTGCGACCGGGGACTCTGCTCGATCCGCTTTATAGCCGGCTCGATGCGACAACTCAGAGCTGAGAAGCTATTGGCGGACAAGAACGTGGTGACTAGAAAATAAGTGCCCGCACAAACTGTTTTTGTGGGCAGACTACATGGCTGCCGAGGGTTTCAAGAAATGTCTCGCATCGCAACGTTTTCCGTGCTCACGCTCGTCTTGGTTCTGTTCATCGGGAGGGCGGACGAAAAGACCGAACCGATCAAAGTGACCGCCGACGAGATCGCCAAGGAGTTCCGCGACGATGCCGCTGCAGCGAAGAAAAAGTATGCGGGAAAACCGCTGCCAGAGATTCAAATCACAGGAACAGCTACCATCGTGATCGGCACGGGCAAAGACTCGGAATTGGTCATCGAAACCACGTCCAAAACTACCATCCGCATCGCTGTCACCAAACGTCCGGACAAGTTCCCCGCCAAGTTCACTGCTACGGTCACGTACAAGGACTTCTTCAGCATGAACAAAATCGAAGAGTTGTCGCTGGAGTCGACCAAGGTCACGTACGAGAAATGAAGCTTCCGAGCTTCCGAGTATGAAAGCATCATGATCGGGCAGTAGCGGGATTCAGCAGAAAGAAGAGTACAAGACTGAAGAAAGTAGACTGGGCGGGCGTGCCGTGGATGGCACAGGACACGGGTCACCAGTGGCACATCCCGGATCGCTTCAGAGTAGACCTGATAGCCTTGTCGCATCGGCCGTGGCGTGGAGGTGGCGGATGGATTAGGATGTTGCGTCGCCTCCGAGCCCGACCGAGTATCCCATGCGAATTTCAGTCCTGCTGGCGAGTGTCGCATTCTTCGCTGTGGCCACGGCTGCGCCGGTGCCCGTCGAAGCTAAAGCCGTGGAGTTAATCGTCAACGGCAGCTTCGAGGAAGGCCCCGCCGTCGAGGTCTACCTCTCCCTCGATGTGAAATCGACGGACATCAAAGGCTGGACGGTGACGCGGGGGCAGATCGACTACATCGGTACGAATTGGCCCGCCGCCGACGGCAAGCGAAGTATCGACTTGCACGGTTCGCCCGGCTACGGCGGGATCAAACAGACCATCAAGACTGAGAAGGGCAAGACCTACCGCGTCACGTTTATGATGTCCAGCAGTCCCAACGGCAAACCGAACACAAAAGCCCTGACGCTTTCGGCGAACGAGCAATCGAAGAAGTTTGAGGCCTCGGGGAAGACCTACGCGGATATGGACTGGCAGAAGAAGACGTGGGATTTCAAAGCCGATGCAGCCGAGACGGTCATCGAATTTGCGACCGCCGAGAAGGAAGATCCGAATTGCGGGGCGGCGATCGACGCGGTTTCCGTCAAACTCTGCAAATGAGCATCGGTGAGTGACCCCGGCTACCCGGCTACCAATTTTCACGGACGTCGCCGAGACACTGGCTCGGTAGGGGGACGCGGAAGGCGCGACCGGTCCGCCGTGCTGTGGAACTCAAGCCCTCCGTTACCGCCTATACCAAATGCTTGCACCACCATGATTCGCACCCGGCCAACCGTCAGGAGACGATCGATGGAACATCCGACTCGCTCTTTTGCAGAAGCGCCTATCGACTCCACCCGGACGGCAGACTCGACGGCGATCCCCGAAATCTCGGCCGAACCGGGTCACCTTCCCACAATCTCTGGGTACGACATCGAAGGGGAGATCGGCCGGGGCGGGATGGGGGTGGTGTACAAAGCAAGGCAATTGTCCCTGAACCGCCCGGTGGCGATCAAGGTGGTCCTCGACGGGGCGTCCGCCACCCGGCTCGTCCGGTTCCGCCAGGAGTCCGAGGCGGTGGCCCGGCTGCAGCACCCGAACATCACGCAGATCTTCGAGGTCGGGGCCGAGCCGGGGCTGCTGTTCCTGGCCCTGGAATACGTCGACGGCGGGACGCTCCAGGGGAAGACGGCCGGGGTGCCGCAGCCGCCCCGGGAGGCCGCCCGGCTCGTCGAGACCCTGGCCCGGGCCGTCCATCACGCCCACGACATGCACATCGTCCACCGCGACCTCAAGCCGGCCAACGTGCTGCTCACCCGGGACGGGGTGCCGAAGATCGCCGACTTCGGGCTGGCCCGGTTCCTGGACGCCGGGGACGGGCTGACCAGGACGCACGATTACGTCGGCACACCGGCGTACTCCGCCCCGGAGCAGATCCGCAACCAAGCTATCGGACCGGCGACGGACGTATATGCCCTCGGGGTGATTCTGTACGAACTGATCACCGGCCGAGTGCCCTTTCACGGCGGGTCGGTGTCGGCGGTCCTGCGGGCGGTTATGGACACCGACCCGACGCCGCCCCGCCAGCTCCGCCGGAGCTGCCCCCGGGACCTGGACACCATCTGTCTGAAGTGCCTGCGTAAGGAGCCCGGGGGGCGGTACACCTCGGCCGCCGCTCTGGCCGACGACCTGCGGCGGTTCGCGGCCGGTGAGCCGATCACCGCCCGGCCGGTCGGGGCGGCTGAGCGAGTCGGGCGGTGGACCAAGCGGAACCCGGCGGTGGCTGGGCTTCTGAGCGTGGTCGGGCTGCTGCTGACGTCTGCGGCTGTCGGCGGGGCGGTGCTGAGTTTCCGGTTGGATGCGGCGCGACGGCAGGCCGAGCAGGATAGCGGGCAGGCGATGAGCGACCGAGCCGCCGCCGAGCGGGAGCGGGACGCTGCCCGCACGGCGCAGCGGGAAGGACGGGAGCGGCTGTTCGACGCCCGGGTGGCCGAGGCCCGGGCCGGTCGGTTCAGCCGCCGCGTCGGCCAGCGGTTCGGCACCCTAACTGCCCTAAGAGAGGCGGTCGCTTTAGCCCGGGAACTGGACAAGCCGCCTGAGACGTTCGCCACGCTGCGGAACCTTGCGATCGCCGCCCTGGCCCTCCCCGATATGCAGGCGGACGCTTCTTGGATCAGCGACCCTACGAAGTGGGTGGAACTCGGTGCGCCGTGGACGGA
>JAYVTJ010000211.1:0-6117 GCA_043774415.1 Fimbriiglobus sp.
TGGGGCCATTCGTGGAACTGCTGGCCCTGTGGGAAGCGCCGGAATGGGAAGGCCTGTGGGTCGCCGCCTGACGCAGTGCCAAAATCCGGAGGCACACCCATTCCGCAATTCGCCGTTTCTCTTCGGATGCCGCTGTGCTACTCTCGTACAATTCAAGCTGGCGTCTCTCCGCATCGTCGAGGTCTCCCATGAGCCGCATGAGCCGGGAATTCGGATTGGTGCTCCTCGGATCGGGAATCCTCACCGCCGGCTACTTCACCGCACCGTCCCCCGAAGAGGAGATGGAGAAGAAGGCCGACGAGCAAGCCGCCGTGCGCACGGGGCACGACACCGGGAGCCACCACTACCGGACCGGCTACGTCCCGCTCTTCCTCTTCGTCCACAGCCCCGCCTACGCCGGCAACCGCATGGGCCGGCCCGCGTCGTACTCGCCGACGACCCGCGCCGGCGGCTTCGGCTCGGCCGGCCGGGCCTTCGCCGGCGGCGGTAGCTGACCGGCCATGCACCGCATGGCGGTCACACCCCGGCCCGATTGGCAGCGCAAGGTCGAGGCCCTCGGCCTCCACTTCCACACCCTGGGCGGCGAGCCCTACTGGGACGAATCGGCCTGCTACACCCTCTCGCGGTACGAAGTCGACAGCATCGAGCGCGCCACCTACGCGCTCTGGGAAATGTGCCTGGAACTCGTCCAGCATGTCATCGATAACAAAATGTTCGGCCTCTTCCTGATCCCGCCCGAGTTCGAAGAGATCGTGGTCCGCAGTTGGGACGAAGACTGGCCCTCGATCTACGGCCGCTTCGACCTCGCCTTCGACGGCGTCGGCCCGCCCAAGCTCTTGGAGTTCAATGCCGATACGCCGACGGGGCTCGTCGAAGCGTCGGTCGCCCAGTGGCACTGGCTGAAAGAAACCGACGAGCGCGGCGATCAGTTCAACAGCATCCACGACCGGCTCGTCGAAGCGTGGACTGCGGCGAAGGCGTTCGACCCGGCGCCGATCCACTTCGCGGCCATCGAAGGCAACGTCGAAGATTACATCACGGTGGAATACCTCCGCGACACCGCGATCCAAGCCGGGTTGCAGACCGCGTATTTGAACATCGAAGCCATCGGCTACGACACGGCCCGCAAGCGCTTCACCGACCCGCAGAACCACGTGATCACGACGCTGTTCAAGCTCTACCCGTGGGAATGGCTGACGAAGGACACCTTCGCGCCGAACATCCTCACGGCCGGCACCAAGTGGATCGAGCCGCCGTGGAAGGCGATCCTCTCGTGCAAGTCGATCCTTCCGCTGCTCTACCAGTTGAACCCCGATTCGCCGTTTCTCCTGCCCGCGTGGTTCGAGCCGCCGGCGTTCGGAAGTTTCGTCCGCAAGCCGATCCACGCCCGCGAAGGCGCCAACATCCAAGTGACCCGCAACGGCGTCGCCGAAGATGAAACCGAAGGATCGTACGATACCACCGTCTGCGTCTACCAGCAGCTCGCCGATCTGAAAGCGCACGACGGCCTGTATCCGATTATCGGCAGTTGGGTCGTCCACGGGTGGGCCTGCGGCATCGGCATCCGCGAGGACAGCCGGATGATCACGCAGAACACGAGCCGCTTCGTGCCGCACAAAATGTCGGACTGAATGGGACTTATCCGGAGGCAGTCGTGTTCGAAACGTTCGACTACGCGAAGCTCGACGCCGAAGCGAAGCGCTACCTGCGCGACGTCCGCCGGCGCGGTGCGCGCGGCGGCCTCCCCGGCGTTTACCTCGCCGTCTCCGACAACCGGCCGATCTGGGCCGCGCTCGTCGGCATCGTCGTGCTGCCGCTCTTCCTCTGGATCGGCTACACCTCCAGCAAAGCGCCGTGGGCCACGGCCATGCTCCAGACGGCCGGCGTCCTCATCGGGGGTTGGCTCCTCTGGTTCGCCGCGCGGAGTTGGATGGCGAATGCGGAGCGATTCGCCGGCTACTTCTACTACTTCGACCCACTGCACGCGTTCATCGGCGAGGGCGAAACGATCCGCGTCGCGCCGATGCATCCCTCGGCGAAAGTCACCCCGCACGGGGCCAACGCGGTGCTCGTCGAATCGGAACTCGACGACCGGACGATCGCCGTGCCGAACCGCGTCTTCGCGGAGGCGGTGTCCGATTTCTACCACGCGCTCACTTGGGTGCGCTCGCGCGGAGAAGGTCCGTGGGCCGACTTGGACGAGGACGAAGCCGGGGCCGTCGCCCGGTATCTCGCCGAGGAAGATGAAGCGCCGCAGAATCTGACCGAAGCCGACTTGGCCATCGACTCTTTCACGGAGAGCGTGAGAGCGTCCGGCCGATCCAAATCGGGCCTCGTCGGATTGCTCGTCTGGTTCGGAATCGGTGCCGCTTCGTTCGCGCTCTTCTCCGCGACCAACGGAATGATCCAAGACAACATGGCGTTCGCCGAGGCCAAGGGGAACATCGGCAAAGACTCCGCCGAGAAGTATACCGGCGCCCAGGGCCTGCGCGAATACCTGCTGAACGAGCGCAACACCCGCAACCGCGACGAGGCGAAGCAGCTTCTGGCCAAGCTTTACGATCCGCCGATCGCCCAGGTGAAGTCGAACCCCGGCGCCGATCCGGTCCTCCGCGACGGAATGGTCGCCCTGCTCGATTCGCTGCGCGGCCCGGAGACCCCGGCCGTGTCGATCGCCGCCATCGACACCGATTCGCCGGCGGAGACGAACCTCTCGAAGGGGCTGCGCTCGCGCTTCGCCGACGGCATCGCCACGGCCGTGGGCAAGGACCTCATCGCGCTCGGCATCGCACCCGCCGACAAGCCGGCGCTCATCGCGATCCGGTACAGTCGCACCGGCCAAAACATCGTCGATTGGAGCGTCGAGATCCGCTTGAAGCCGGACGACGCGACCCCGTTCCAAGCCAATGGTTCTGCGACGTACTTCGATACGGTCGGAATGCAGCCGCTGCCGTTCGGGCAGACGGTGGAACTCGCGACGTCCGACACCGACGCCATGACGGAGGCGGTCTACAACTCGGTGATGATGAAGCTGATCGGCCAGGCGCCGGCGAAGCCGGCCGCGATCACGAATGACGACTGGTGAGACCGGCGAGGGCGCCGCGCAATTCGTAGGCCGCCCGCTCGGGCGGCACGGCGTTCAGGAAGCAGCCGCTGCCCCACTCGAAGCCCGCGGCGCGCGCCGTGCGCGGGATCACTTCCCAGTGCCAGTGGTAGTGGGCGTTCGGCCGGGCCCGGATCGGACTCGTGTGCAGGAACGCGTTGTACGCCGGCTCCGCGAGCACGACATCGAGCGCGGCGAGCAGATCGAGCATCAGCCGGGCGAGTTCGCCGAGTGCGGCATCGCCGGTGATCTCGAAGTGGCTCGCGTGGTACTTCGGCACCACCCAGAATTCGTACGAAAAGCGCGGGGCGAACGGGCAGAGCGCGACGAAGTGCTCCGTCTCCTTCAGCACGCGGATGCGGTCGTGCCGCTCTTTCTCCAGCAGTTCGCAGTAGACGCACTGCGCATGCCCGGCGCGATAGGCCTTCGCGAAGGCGATCTCCGACTCGATGGCATCGGGCACCATCGGCAGGGAAATGATCTGGGCGTGAATGTGCGCGAGCGACGCCCCCGCCTCCGAGCCGACGTTCTGGAACACTTGGACGTAGTGCCAGAGGTTGTCGTCGGAGATCGCCCGGATGCGTTCGCGGTAGGCCACGAGCAGATCGGAGTACTGCTTCGGCGTCAGCTTCGCCGGGTTCGCCTCGTGCTGTCGGCACGGGATGACGACCTCGTGCGCCCCGAAGCCGGGTCGCGCTTCGAAGAAGGGATCGAGCAGCGGCAGCGTCGAAGACATGACCGGTCGCAGCGCCGGGAACTTGTTGGGCACGACCCGCAGTTCCCATCCGGTCGAATCCTTCGCCGAGCCTTCGGGCCGCAGCGCGTAGAGTTCGTCCGGGCACTCGCGTTCGTGCCCTTCGCAGAACGGGCAGACGACCGTCGCGGCCGGACGATCCCGGTGGTGCGGCTGCGTGTGCTGGAGCGTGATCGGCCGGCGGGCGCGCTCGGGGGCGAAGATGACCCAGCGCCCGGTCGCGGGGCAGCGGCGGAACTCCGGCAGGGGGTCGTCGAACATTTCAGATCCGCTCGCGGTCGCCGGGCTGGGGGACGGCGACATCCGGGAAGCCCGCGTCCCGGAGCGTCACGGCCAGCGCTTCCGACTGCTCGCGCTCGCCGTGGATGAGCCGCACCTTGCCGACGTGCCCGACCAGCGGCCCGAGGTACGCCAGGAAGTCGTCGCGGTCCGCGTGGCCGCTGAAGCCGTCCAAATGGACGACCTCCATCCACTTGTTCCACTCCTTGCCCTGGAAGAAGACCGTCGGCTTCGGCTCCATCAGCCGGCGTCCGGTCGTCCCGTTCGCCTGATAGCTCACGAGGATGACCGTGCTGCGCGGATCGTCCACATTCCCCTTCAGGTGGCCGATGATACGGCCGGCGTCGCACATGCCGCTCGATGCGATGATGATGTGCGGACCCGGGCGCATGCCGAGTTCGTTGCTCGCTTCGAAGCTGCGCACGAACTGGACGCCGTCGCCGCCGAGGATGCCGTGGCCCTCGCGCACCGCTTGGCCGACTTCGTCGTCGAGCGCGTTCGGGTGATTGCGGTAGACTTCGGAGATGTCGGCCGCGAGCGGGCTATCGACGTAGATCGGAACCTTCGGGATCTTCCCGGCCCGCAATCCGAGTTGCAGAAAGTGGACGATGAGCTGCGTGCGGCCGAGGCTGAACGCGGGGATCAGCGCCTTGCCGCCGCGCTCCATCGTCCGGCGGATCGTCTCGTAGAGTTTCTCGATGGTGTCGCCGAGCGACGCGTGGAGACGGTTGCCGTAGGTGCTCTCGCAGACGAGCAAGTCGGCCGGGGGCAGCGGCGCCGTCGGCTTGAGGAGCGGAATACCGCGCCGGCCCAAGTCGCCGCTGAAGGTGAGCCTCCGCGTGCCGCCGAACGATTCCATCTTGAGGGAAACCATCGCCGAGCCGAGGATGTGCCCCGCTTCGGCGAAGGTGAACGCGACGCCGTCGGAGAGCGTCGTTTCTTTCCCGTACGGCACACTCACGAGCATGTCGAGGGCGCGGTTCACATCGGCGAACGTGTACAGCGGTTCGACGATCGGCTCGGCGTAATTCCGGGCGATGTTGATGTGGCCCGCGTCCTCCTCCTGAATCTTCGCGGAGTCGTTGAGCATCACCTTCAAGAGGTCGCGCGTCGGCGGCGTGACGTAGACCTTCCCCGAATAACCCTGGCGGATGAGTGTCGGCAGATTGCCGCAGTGGTCGATGTGGGCATGGCTGATGATGACGCTGTCGAGCTGCCCCGGATGGAACGGGAAGTGGCTGTTGCGCTGGCGCGATTCGTCGCGCTTCCCCTGATACATTCCGCAGTCGAGCAGCACCGACGTGCCGCACGCTTCGACAAGGTGCATCGAGCCGCTGACGCCCGACGCGGCACCCCAAAATGTCAGGGTCGGTTCGGCGTCCCATTGGGCATCGCCGGTGGTGTGTGTACTCATTCCTACATTCTAGGTATCGGGTAAAGAGTGTCGCCAGACTTGCGGAGAACCTCATGCCGACCGTCGCCGACTGGGTGAGTTTCCTCGAAGCCTTCGCGCCGCCGGCCACCGCCGCGGGCTGGGACAACGTCGGACTGCTCCTCGGCGAGCGCGGCGGGTCGTGCGACCGCGTGATGACTTGCCTCACCGTCACGGGCGCTGTCGTGGCGGAGGCCGTGGACGAACGCGTCGAATTGATCGTGGCCCATCATCCGCTCTTCTTCAAAGGGGCCAAGAACCTCTCGGATGGAACGCCCGAAGGTCGGCTCCTGCAACCGCTGATGAAGTCGGGAATCGCGGTCTATTCTCCGCACACCGCGTTCGACAACTGCGCCGGCGGCATCAACGATGGCCTCGCCGCACGCTTCGGACTGCGAGACGTCCGCGCACTCCGAGCGAAGGATTCCGTGCCGGAATTCAAGCTTGTCGCGTTCGTCCCCGAAGCCGATCTCGCGCGGGTCTCGGATGCGGTGTTCGCGGTCGGTGGCGGGAAGATCGGCGACTACGAACAGTGCAGTTTCCGCAGTC
>JAYVTJ010000212.1:0-3301 GCA_043774415.1 Fimbriiglobus sp.
GTCTTGCCTCCGTCGTCGCTGACGGCCGGGGCGATGTCCTTGATCCAGACGCGGTCGAAGGCGAACGGGTCGGCGATGATTCTGCCGAAGTACTGCCAATCGAGCACGGTGACGGCGCTCTGCCGGGCCCATGTCGCGCCGCGGTCGTCGCTGCGGTAGAAGGCCCCTTCCTTCGCCGTGTTGAAGAGCGCGTAGACCACGTTCGGCTTCTGCGGCGAGACCGCCAGCGCGATGCGGCCTTTGTCGGCATCGGGCAGCCCTTCCGTCAACTTCTTCCAGGTCTTCCCCCCGTCCACGCTCTTGTGGATCGCCGATTCCGGCCCGCCGCCAATGAGGACGCCGACGCCGCGCCGGCGCTGGTAGCTCGCGGCGTAGAGCACCGCGGAGTCCTTCGAATCCATAACCAGATCGGTGACGCCGGTATCGGCGCCGATCGCGAGGATGTTCTCCCACGACACGCCGCCGTCCTTCGTTTTGAAGACGCCGCGGTCGCCGCCCTTCGCCCAGAGCGGCCCCTGCGAAGCGACGTAGACGGTGTCCGACTTCTCGGGATCGACGATGATCGTCGCGATGTGCTCGGAGTGTTTCAGCCCCATGTTCTTCCACGTCGCTCCCCCGTCGGTCGATTTGTAAACGCCGTCGCCGAAGCCGACGCTCCGCTGCGATTGGTTCTCGCCGCTGCCGACCCAGATCGTCCCCGGGTCCTTCGGATCGAGGGTGATGCAGCCGATGGAATACGAACCGGCCTCGTCGAAGATCGGCTTCCACGCGAGGCCGGCGTTCGTCGTCTTCCAGACGCCGCCCGAGGACATGACGACATACCAGGTGCTCTTGTTCTTCGGATCGACGGCGATATCCCCGACGCGGCCGGGAGTCAGCGCGGGGCCGATGGAGCGCAGCGGAAGGTTCTTGAAGTCTTCCGACTTCAGAGCACGCGTCGGCTCTTGGGCGGAGGTCGAAGTGATGGCGACGAACGCGAGGAAACCAGCCAGCAGCCCGCGCATGGTGCGACTCCGATCCGTAGTCCTAAGAATGAAGGTAGGTTGTATCCGACTCGCACTGCTCCCGCCGCGAATTTCGCAGGAACGCCCATGTCCCTTTCGAAGTGGTCATCGAAGCCCCGGCCGAAATCGCAGGCGGCGTTCGCGCGGGCGCAGCTCTGCATCCCCGGCGGCGTCAACAGTCCGGCCCGCGCCTTCGGCGCCGTCGGCGGCAGTCCCATCTTCATGGAGCGCGGCCACGGCCAATATCTCTTCGACATCGACGGCAACCGCTACCTCGACTTCATCGGCTCGTGGGGGCCGATGATCCTCGGGCACGCCCACCCCGCCGTGGTTCAGGCCACCGTCGAAACGCTCCGGAACGGCACGAGCTTCGGGGCGCCGACGGAACTCGAAAGCCGGCTCGCGGAAATGGTGATCGAAGCCGTGCCGAGCATCGAGATGGTGCGGTTCGTATCGAGCGGCACCGAAGCGGCGATGAGCGCCATCCGCCTGGCGCGCGGCCACACGGGCCGGGACGTCATCGTCAAGTTCGCGGGGTGCTACCACGGTCATGTCGATGCCCTGCTCGTCTCGGCCGGTTCGAGCGCACTGACGCACGGCGTCCCGAACAGCCCCGGTGTTCCGGCCGGAGCCACGCAGGACACGGTGGTGCTGCGCTACAACGACGTTCAGCAACTCGCCGAACTCTTCGCCGCGCGCGGCGGCGAAATCGCCGGGGTGATGCTCGAACCGGTCGTCGGCAACATGGGCCTCGTCGTGCCGACAGCGGAGTTCCGCAAGGAACTCCGGCGACTCACGCAGCGGCACGGCGCCCTGCTCATCTACGACGAAGTGATGACCGGCTTCCGACTCGCGTACGGCGGGGCGCAAGAACTGTTCGGCGACCTGCCGGACATGACGGCCCTCGGCAAGATCATCGGCGGCGGCTATCCGGTCGGTGCCTATGGCGGACGGGCCGATGTGATGAAATCGGTGATGCCGGCCGGGCCGGTGTTCCAAGCGGGGACGCTCTCGGGCAACCCCGTGGCGATGGCGGCGGGCATCGCCACGCTGACCGAATTGAAGACGAACCCGCCGTACGCCCGACTCGAAGCGATGTCGGCCCGGCTCGAAGCCGGCATCACGGCGGCGGCGGCGAAGCTCGGTATCCCGCACCGGTACAACCGCGTCGGCAGCATGGGGACGCTCTTCTTCACCGGTACTCCCGTCGTCGATCTCGACACCGCGAAAACTGTGGACACCGAACGCTACGCCCGCTTCTTCTGGCAGATGATGGACCGCGGCATCTATCTGCCGTGCAGCCAGTTCGAAGCCGCGTTCGCGAGCGCGGCTATGGCAGATGAGGACATCGGTGAAACGATTGCCGCCGCGGAAGAGAGTCTTGCAGCGCTTTTGGGGGAACAGAAGTGAACCGCGCCCGCCTCCGCCGCTACCTGATGATCCTCGGCCTGCTCGCGCTGGCGGGGCTGCTCGTGCTCAGCTGGTGGATCTTCCGCACGCGGTTCCCGAACTTCTTCGATCGCGAAGTCGTCGATGCGGCCGAGGTCGAAAAGCTGAAGGGCGAAGCGCTCTCGCAGGTGAAGGAGCGCACGGCCGACCCGCAATCGTGGCCGCAGTTCCGCTGGCCGAACCGCGACGGCTGGTCGCCCGGCACGAACTTCAATGCGGACTGGACCGCAGCGCCGCCGAAGGTGCTCTGGAAGCAGCCCTGCGGCGGCGGGTACTCTTCGCTCGCCATCGTCGGCTCGCACGTCTACACGATGGATCGACTGGGAACGAACGAACGCGTGCTCTGCTTGGACGCGTCGACCGGCAAGGAAATCTGGAAGCACGAATACGAGGCCGATTACTCCGCGCTGCGGATGGGCTACGCCGGCGGGCCGCGCGCCACGCCGATGGTCTCGAATGGCTGGATCTACTCGGTCGGTGCGGGCGGGAAACTGCTCGCGCTGAAGCCGGGCGCGACCCCGGCCGAGATGCCGAGCATCGCCTGGCAGCACGACCTCATCGGGGAATACGAAGCCACTCTGCCGGGCTGGGGCGTCGCCGGTTCGCCGCTCGTCGAAGGCGAATCGGTGATCGTGCAACCGGGTGGCAAGAAGGGTTCCATCGTCGCTTTCGACCGGATCACGGGCCAAGAACGCTGGACGTGCGAATCGGAGCCGAGCGGCTACAGTTCGCCCGTCGTCGCCGCGCTCGGCGGCGTCCGGCAGATCGTCGCGATCACCGGCAAGTCGGTGCTCGGCATTCTTCCGGCGACGGGCGCCGTGCTCTGGAAGCACCCGTGGGAAACCCAG
>JAYVTJ010000213.1:0-6072 GCA_043774415.1 Fimbriiglobus sp.
CCACGACGATCCCGAGGAGCGTACGGCCCCACGGGGAGTCGGGATGGCGGCCGGGGCCCCACTCCAGGTACCAGCCCGCAACCAGGAGGACCACCGGCAGCAGGTACCGCCCGGCGCCGAAGAACGGCACGATGCCATCGCGCACGAAGTCCGTCAGGCGGCCCTGGCCCGGGAGCACCATCGCGACGAGCAGGATCGCGCCGATCATCTTGGCATTCCTCATTCGATGGTGCTCAGCAGCCCCTGCATCTCACCCCGCGCGTGGAGCGCATCGCCCGTGGCGACGCGCGTGCTCGCCGCGATGCCGTCCTTCAGCACGTTCGCGGCGGCGGTGTCGTCACCGGTGCGCAGCAGCGCCTGCGCCGCCATGAGGAACGCGGGGATGTACGGCTTCGCCGAATTCAGCGCGATCAACTCGATGAGCACCTTCGCGGCGGTCGCGTCGTCGCCGGCGCTCGTGTGCTCCATCGCCAGGCCGTAGCGCAGGAACTCGTCGTCGGGCTCGTCCGCGAGCATCGCTTCGATCTGCTGCATCCGCGGGGTCTTCGCCATCGCTCGCCTCGGTCGGGTTCGCCTTCGCCTAGTCAACGTATCCCACGCAACCGGACGGGCAATCGCCCGCACAACCGCGCCAGGGCGCACCGCTTCGGGAATCGCCCCAAGCGGCACGTCCGCATCCGGTGCCCCGTCCGGCATCACCCGGCATCGGCGAGGGGAACTCGCCGCCCGCTCCCGAGTCCCGCACGAGCGAGCTTCCCCGCCCGGTCGAATCTAGAGGCGTCGGCAGGATGCTGTGCCGCGGGCGGTTCGCCGTCCCCTCAGGATGCGGGGTTTTCCATGAGTCTGCCGCTCCGATTCGCCACCTTCGTCGCGATCACTTTCTTCACGCTCGGCACGGCGTATTCGGCCGAGCCGAATTCGCGCCGCGACGATACGGTGAACCTCGTCGAGCGCGTGAAAAACTCCGTCGTCAACATCCACTCCGAACGCACGGTGACGCAACCGGCAGACGATCCGTTCCGGCCGGGGCTGACCCAGCCGCAGCGCGTCAACGGCATGGGCACCGGCATCGTCCTCGATCCGCGCGGCTACATCGTCACGAACTATCACGTCATCGACGATGTCCAAAGTCTGCGCGTGAGGTTGTGCGACGGCACAAGCTGCGTGGCCCGCGTCATCGCAACCGATAAAGAAAACGACCTCGCCCTCGTGAAGATCGACCCGCCGAAGCCGCTCGCCATGGTCCCGCTCGGCACGGCTCAAGATCTGATGCTCGCCGAGAAAGTGATCGCCATCGGCAACGCCTTCGGCTACGAGCACACCGTCACCGTGGGCACCGTCTCGGCCCTCAAGCGCGATGTGACGCTGAACAAGGAAATCTCGTACAAGTCGCTGATTCAAACGCAGACGCCGATCAACCCCGGCAACAGCGGCGGACCGCTCTTCAACAAGCTCGGCGAAGTGGTGGGCGTGAACGTCGCCATCCGCGCCGGGGCTCAGAACATCGCGTTCGCCATCCCCGTGGACACGATGATCGCGAAGGCCGGCGACATGCTCAGCGGCAAGAAGCGGGCGGGGGCCAAGCTCGGGCTGACCTTCATCGACAAGTTCGAGCGCTCCGTTGAAGACGGTCCGGTTCGCCGGATGCTCATCGTTGAAAAGGTCGATGCGGGGAGCACGGGTGCCGAAGCGGGTGTGAAGGTCGGCGATGCCATCGAGAAGATCGGTGACCTCGCCGTGGCCAACTCGATCGACTTCGAACGCGGTCTGCTCGACCGACCGCTCAAGGTGAAGCTGAAGCTCAAGCGCGGCGGGGAATCCCTCGACCTCGACGTAAACGCCGGTGGCCCCGTCGTCGAGCGGGCCGCGCTCCCGGCCGCCGATGCCATCTGGACGCGCACCGGATTGAAGCTGCAACCGGTCGGCGCGAACTACGTCACGCAGGTCGACAAAGCGTTGCGGGGCGGTCTCTGGATCGCGGATGTCGGCGTCGGCAGTCTCGCGAGCCGGGCGGGCCTCCAGCGCGGCGACATCGTCCTCGGCTTCCATCAGTGGGAGGCTCTCACGCTCGACAACGTCGCGTTCGTGCTGAACCACAAGGATCTGCCGACGTTCAACCCGCTGAAGGTCTTCTATGTGCGCGACGGGAAGATCCGCGAAGTGGAAGTGAAAATTCCGGAGTGAGGGAGCGTTTCTCCCCCTCTCCGTTTCGGAGAGGGGGCCGGGGGGGTGAGGTCTCCCCGCGCGACGATGGAGGCCGATGAAATCGTCGGGCCAGTCCTCACTCCCCAACCCCCTCTCCGAAACGGAGAGGGGGAACCGGAAAAGCCCATTTCACTTCTTCGGCTTGCTCGATTTCGGCGCTTTCGCCGGCTTCTTCTCCGGGACGTAGGCCGAGAGTTCGGCGAACGATTTCGACAGCTCGCGGAGCTTGGCCCTGGCCCGCGAGAGCACCGAGCCGATGGTGTTCACCGGGATATTCAAGTCGGTGCTGATCTCCTCGTACGTCCGGCCTTCGAGGTAGAACTGCCGGACGATCTCGCGGTCTTTGCCGCCGAGCTTGCGGAGCAGCGCTTCGACTTCGTCGAGCTTCTCGATTCCCTTCTGCGCGGCCAAGCTGTCGTCGAGGATGTCGTCGAGGAGGCGCGATTCCCCCTTCTTGATCTGCTCGCGGACGGTCTGCCGGCGCGCGAGTTCGTGGACGCAGATCCGCCGGGCGATCACGGTGAGGTAAGTCGCCAAGCTGGCGGTGCCGTTGAAGTCGCGCAGCACCCGATAGTTGTCGGAGACGATCTGGACGAGCACTTCGGCGACGATGTCTTCGACGTCTTCGGGGGCAAGCTTCGCGCTGCGCAGGTGGGCCGTGAAGTGCGTGGCATGATAGAAGAGGCCGAGGTAGCGGTCGATGAAATCGTTCCACGAGCCGGGCTGCCGGCTCAGGCACCGCTTCAGGAGGTCTTTGTCGACTTCGGTCAGAGCCACAGCGACACCTCAATTGCGGATTTCGGATTGAGATTGCGGATTGGCAGAATGCAGCCGCAATTCCCGAACCGCACATCTTCGAATCCGAAATCCGCAATCCCAAATCCGAAATGGTCTCACTTGCCCGGTTTCTTCTCCAGGATGCGGGTTTCGCGATAATCCCAGCGCTCGGAGCCGAGGCCGCCGTTGTCGTTTGGCTTGATGTCGGTCGGCTTGTTCTTCACGGAGTCGGTCGGCCGGCGGAAGTCGAGCTGGAGCGTCTTCTTGCTCACGATCAGCTTCCCGGCGTCGGTCTCCTTCGTGCTCAGGCCGTCGGTGAGGCCCGAGACGTAGATCGAGAAATTGTTGACGGTGGGCGCCTTCTCCGGCACGTTCAGCCAGATGGCGATGCCGTGCACGGCCCGCACGGCGGGGGGCGTAAGGTAGTCGGCGGTTTCGGGGATCGGCGCTTTGCTGATCGAGATGCTCGTCTGCAATTTCAGTTCGCCGGTCGGGTCTTCGATCTTTTTCAGCGCTTCGACCACGGCCGGTTCGGGTTCGTCGAGGAACGTCGCGGCGATGCCGTCGGTGTCCTTCGTGACCAGCTCGAACTCGGGCACGATGGTGCGCGGCTTGCCCGTCTTGTTGTAGACGTAGTAGACCATGTACCAGACGGTGCGCTCGCCCTTCCCCGGCACCTTCACGGTGGCGATGCGCGGTGGCAGGTAGGCGAAGTGGAGCGTCCAGACGCCGCCGCGATCGAGCGACAGCTTGAGGGGATCGACGTAGCGGAAGGGAGCATCCGGAAGTTGCGCCTGCGCGACACCGGGTGCGAAGGCCAAGCCGGCCCCGGCGACAAGGGCGGACGCCAAGAACTCGCGGCGGCTGGTTGGGAAGATCATCGGCGCAGCCTGCGGAGGGGCGATGGGCGAAAGCCTACCCTCCACAAATACCCGCCGGAGGCCGTCCGATCAAGCGCATCTCCGCGCGGAAGCGGAACTTCCGCCGGGTTATGCCGATCCGACCGGAACTTTACGGGCGATGCGGACGTTCTTCGGTGCGGGAGGCGCCAGATCAATCGTAGGTCGTGGTCGAGGCTTTGCGAGGCCCGACAACCATGACACAGGCCACCGATGTCGGGCCTCGAAGACTCGACCGCGACCTACAGAAGAGCTGCAATAAACCACTACTTTCCTTCCTTCACTTCCTTGACTTCCTTCGGCACCGCGGTCGTCACGGGGGCGCCGACCGTCGGGTAGGTCATCCCGGTGACGGGCAGGGCGTTGTTGGCCGGGTCGTAGTTGCAATCGCACCGGCCCGAGGTATTTTTGCAGCCGAGGCCGGCGACGAGCAGGGCGACGAACGCCGACAGGATGGCAACGCGACGCATGGGAAACCCTTCCGTGGGTAGTGCGCGGGAATCAGCCCGCATGCAACATCGACGCGGATGTTATCGACGGCGGGCATCGCCGGGCTTGAACCGTTTTGCCAGATTGGGAGGTTGGCGCGGTTTGAAAGGGAGAAAGAAGAGTATTCACCACAGAGTCACGGAGAGTACAGAGATGGGAGCGAGGAGGATCACGCCTCGGCTTGTGGGCCGTCCTCTGCTAGGTTTAGATTGGTCTCGGGAGCTATTTGTCCGGTCCAGACACTCTCGAATTCCGACGCACCAATCGCGCACCCAACGTAATCGGCGAAATCCAGCGGCTGGTCACATATCATACCAAACTCGCTGACCGGCTCGGCGGCGGAGTATCTCAGCGTCGGGCCTTGGTCGTACACCTCCGCTTGGCGGGTGACGACGCCGGCACAGTCGGCCTCGAAATACCACCATGAACAGCCCCAAGCGTCGTTTGCGTCACCACGCGGCTCGTCCCAATATCGTTTGAAATACTGCATGGCCTCGTGCCACCGAAGCGCGTGTTTGTGACTCTGTGGTGGAAACTTTCCTCACTTCTTCCCCAACTCCGCTTCCGCAGCCGCGAGGATCGCTTTCACATCCGCGTCCGTCATCTTGCCTTCGCCGAACGTCCAGGGCTTCTGGACCATCTTCATGCGGTGGTACAGCACGACCGTGATGTCGTTGTCCTTCTCCAGATTCCAGTTCTTCACGGCGTCGCTCGTCTGCCCCGTGAGGCCGAGGACCACGCCGCCGACGCCGGTCGCTTCGCCCCACGTTTTGATGGCCGCGGCGTAGAGGTCGCGCTTATCGTCCGACTGAAATTCCTTGTCGAGCGTCGCGAAGATCACGAACGAGGCGAAGTTCTGCGCCTTGTACTTGTCCACGGTGAGGAGTTTGGCGAGGCCGACCGTCAGCTTGCTCAGCGGATCGTCGACGCCGGCTTCCTTCGTCGGCTGCGAGCGCGCGAAGACCGCCACCACCGGGTTCAGATTGTTCTCGCAGACGAGGCAGTGGATCTTGTTCGTGCGGTTGAGCGGGTCCTTCGCGTCGGTGCGCTTGTCGAGCACGACGAAGCTGCGGAACGTGCTCGGGATCGTGTTCGCATCCTTCGCCGGTTTCGGCTCGGGCTCCTGGGCGACGGCGATGCTGACGGTGAGAAGACCGAGCAGGGTGCAGGATCGGAAGATTCGGCCGAGTCGCATGGGATACTCCGGACGGTGTCCATCGACTTCCAGCGTCCCCGATGGGAGGGCATCCGTCAAGGTCGTGCGGTTACGGTTCGCGGAAGGGGCCGGCGGCGGGGCCGGTGCAATCGGGACGGCCCGTCCATCACGGCAGCGGGATGTCCTTGAACTTGAACGCGATCTCGCGCGTGTGGGTGATCCACTCGTTGAGGATGAGCTTCGCCGGCTTACCCGCTTTCTTGCCGGGCTGCGGCGAAAAGGCGATCGTCACCGCGACGACCCCCGGCCCGTTGGTCTGCTCCAGCGTCCCGGACGAAACGAGCTTCGTCCCCGCATCGTCGAGAACGACGAGCCGCTGGAGGGACGTGTTCCCCCAGTTGTAATCGTCCGGATTCGCATCGCGCTGGCGGAACACGATCTTCAGCGTGACGGCGCCCATCGCTTCGGTCACCTCGATTATCTCCAGATCGAGCGAAGTCCCGGCGAACTTCTTCTTCGCCGCGCCGAGCAGGTTCTCGACCGCGA
>JAYVTJ010000214.1:0-2032 GCA_043774415.1 Fimbriiglobus sp.
TCGGCCTCTATCGCACCGAGTTCCTCTACGTCAACAAATCGGGCGATCCGACCGAAGAGGAGCATTTCCAAGCCTACAAAACGGTCCTCCAGGAACTCGGTCCCGAGCGACCGGTGGTCATCCGCACCCTCGATTTGGGCGGCGACAAATTCACGGCCATGGCCGGCATGACCAACGTGGAGAAGAACCCTTTCCTGGGCCTCCGCAGCGTGCGCTATTGCCTGAAAAACCAGCCGATGTTCAAGGTCCAACTGCGGGCCATCCTGCGGGCGAGCGTCTTCGGCGACCTGCGCATCATGTTCCCCATGGTGAGCACCGCCATGGAGCTGCGCCAGTGCAAGAGCATCCTCCTCGAAGTGCAGGAAGATCTCGACGAGGCGAAGATCCCCTTCAAAACCGATATCCCAATCGGTACCATGATCGAAGTGCCGTCCGCGGCGCTCATGGCCGATGTGCTCGCCCGGCAGGTCGATTTCTTCAGCATCGGCACGAACGACCTTGTGCAGTACACGCTGGCCGCCGACCGGAACAACGAGACCGTCGCCGACCTGTACAACGCCGCCGACCCGTCGATCCTGAGGCTCTTGGGCCACGTGATCCGGGCCGCGAATGCGGCCGACATCGAGGTGAACATCTGCGGGGAGATGAGCGGGGAGCCGATGTTCGCGCAACTGCTGCTGGGCCTCGGCGTCCGGCAGCTCAGCGCGACCCCCCGCAAGATCCCCGAACTGAAGCGCATCGTCCGGCTGATCGCGATCCCCGATGCGGAGCGGGTCGCCGGCGAAGCCCTCCAACTGGAAACGGCCCGCGAAGTCACGAGCTTTTTGCGCGAACAACTGAGACGCATCCTCCCCGATGCGGCCGATTGACGCGGGCCACCGGCCCCCGCTCTCTCGCCCGCAACCGGGTCGGATCACACGAACATCCAGGAGGTGCGCCGGAGCCGGCCACCGCTGCTTCCGGCCGCCCGTGTGAATCATGGTCGGTGACAAGATCCGCTTCCGCTTCCGCAAATCCGGCGACCTCCGGCTGCTCTCGCACCTCGATCTCACGCGCTGCTTCGAGCGCATGCTCCGCCGCGCCGACCTCCCCTTCCGCTCCTCGCAGGGATTCCACCCCTCCCCGCGGATGATCTTCGCCCTCTCGCTCCCCCTCGGCGTCGTCGGCGATTGCGAAGTGCTCGAACTCGAACTGCTGAGCGAGTGCGACATCGAAGAGGTCCGCGAGCGGCTGAACCGCCAGACCCCGGAGGGGCTGTGTTTCCAATCGGCGACCGCCGTGCCGATGAAGGCGACGGCGATGCCCCGCCGCGTGCAGTACAGCTTGGACGTCCCCGACCACCGCGTTCCCGAAACCCGCAACCGCATCCGCGAACTGCTCGATTCGCCGAAGGTCTGGGTCGATCGCATCAAGCCGAAGCCCCGGCAGTTGAACGTCCGGCCGTACCTGCGCGACATCACACTCGAAGCGATTCAAGAGACCTCACCCCCTAACCCCCTCTCCGAAGCGGAGAGGGGGGACAGGAATGCCGCCTTTCTCCCCCTCTCCGCTTCGGAGAGGGGGCCGGGGGGTGAGGTCTCCTGCGACAGCCGCTTGACACTCGACCTCTGGGTCACCCCTTCCGGCACGGCCCGCGCCGACGAACTGCTGAAGGCCCTGAACCTCACCGACCTCGTCGAAGCCGGGCGGATCGTCTCCCGCAGCCTCCTCGAAATCCACGATGAAACGGAACCCGGCCAGACCGATGGCCCCCCCGATCATGGGCCGGAATCGGCTCCCCTGAACCACACCCCGGCCGAGGCCGGGACGGAAAACACAGCGGCGGTCGCCACTTGGGGTCTCTCCCCCAATGGCCCCGTCGTCGAGTGACATACGCCGTCCGGCACAGTCGCCGGCGGCATCGATTCGAGCGCCGGTCGCAGCCGCGCACAACCACTTGCGAAGGGTCTCATGAAAAAGGAAATGCTGATCAACGTCCTCCAGCCGGAGGATTGCCGCATCGCCATCGTCGAAGACGGCGTTCTCGAAGAAC
>JAYVTJ010000215.1:0-3139 GCA_043774415.1 Fimbriiglobus sp.
TCGTCGCCAGCACCGGCGTGATCGGCCGGCCGCTGCCGATGGCGATTCTCGAAGCGGGCATCCCGAAGGCCACGGCGGCACTGAAGCCGGGGCGCGATGCCTTCAGCGACGCGGCGCACGCGATCCTCACGACCGATACGCGCATCAAAGTTTCATCGTGGCGATCTTTGGCCGGGACGGTCACCGGCTTCGCCAAAGGCGCCGCAATGATCGGCCCGAACATGGCGACGATGCTCGGCTTCATCATGACCGATGCCTCGGTATCCCCCGACGACTTGCAGGCGATACTCCGCCGCTGCACGGCCGACACTTTCAATTGCATTTCGGTCGAAGGTCACACGAGCACGAACGACACGGTACTGATCTTGGCGAACGGCGAAGGCCCGCCGGTCTCGGGCTCGGGCTTGGTCGAAATTGAAGAGGCCGTCCACGTCGTCTGCCACAATTTGGCGAGGGCCATCGCCGAGGATGCCGAGGGGGCCAACCACCTCATCACCATCAATGTCGAAGGTTGCCGGACGGACGGCGAAGCGCGGACGATCGCCAAGGCCATCGCGGAGAGCGCCCTCGTGAAGACGGCCGTCTTCGGGGCCGATCCCAACTGGGGCCGGGTCGTCTCCGCGGCCGGGTACTGCGGCGTGGAATTCGAAGAGCGCCAGCTCTCCCTCTGGATGGGTTCCTTCCTCCTATACGAGCGCGGCATGCCGCTTGCATTCGATGCGAAAGCGGCGTCGGCGTATTTGAAGGACAACCGAGAGGTCGACTTCCGTCTGATGTTGGAACTCGGGGCCGGCCGCTGCCGGTTCTACACCTGCGATCTCACGACGGAGTACGTCACCCTGAACGCGGACTACACGACGTGACGCTGCTCCTCGACCTCCACAAGCTATCGCGCACCTTCGCGGCGCATCGCGCGCTAAAGGAACTCACGCTGCAGGTCCCGCAGGGACTGCTCGGGTTGCTCGGCCCGAACGGCGCGGGCAAATCGACGCTCCTCAAAATCCTCATGGGGCTGCTCGCGCCCACCTCGGGCGAAGGCCGCGTGCTCGAAGTGCCCCTCGGCGGCGACCGCGATGCCCGCGACAACTGGCGCCTCCGCCGGCTCATCGGCTTCATGCCCGAAGCCGATGCGCTCGTCCCAGGGATGAAGGGCATCGAGTACGTGGCGCTCGCGGGCGAACTCTATGGCATGCCCCGCAAGCAAGCCCTCCGCCGCGCCCACGAAGTGCTGACTTACCTCGATCTCGAAGAGGCCCGCTACCGCAACGTCGAAGATTACTCGGCCGGGATGAAGCAGCGCGCGAAGCTGGCCCAAGCGCTCGTCCACGATCCGCCCGTGCTGTTGCTTGACGAGCCGACGAGCGGCCTCGACCCCGCCGGGCGCGACACGATGCTGAAGCTCATCCGCGAACTCGGCGACCTGCACGGGAAGTCGATCATCCTCAGCACCCACCTGCTCGCCGACGTGCAGGCGGTGTGCGAGCGCGTCGTCATCATCGCCGGCGGCGAACTCCGCGGCTACGGCGCCGTCGCCGAACTCTGCGCCCGCCGCGACGACCGCTACCGCATCCGCTTCGTCGGTCCGAAAGAACCCTTCGCGCACGCGCTGATCCGAGTGGGGGTGAAGATCGTAGCCGACGCCGCACCGCGCGAACTGCGGGCGATCCTCCCGCCGAGCCACAGTACGCTCGACTTCTTCCGCATCGCGGCCGAGTGCGGCGCCGACATCCGCGCGGTGCTGCGCGACGACGTCTCCCTCGAAGAGCTGTTCCTGAGTGCCACGGCTCCCAGCGCGGAGGCGGCGTGACGAATCCGAGCGAGAACCTGCTGCGCTACCGCCCGTGGAAGGGCGAGCTGAATCCGCCGATCTACGCCTCGCTGGCGATGGCCCGCGCATCCCTGCGATTGCTCCTGCGCCGCAGGGTCTTCTGGGCGCTCTACGCCCTCGCGATCATGATCTTCTCCTTCTTCTTCTATGCGCAGTACCTCGTCGTCTGGATCTCGATGAAGACCGAGAGTCAGACGGTGAACTTCGGCAGCGTGCCGGTGAAGATGAACGAACTTACGAAGTTCCTCGACAAGCTGAACCTCAGCGGAAGCCCGCACACCTACGGCAACTTCATCTGGTTCGAGGGGCACATCCTGATGATCGTGCTCGCCCTCTCGGGGGCCGTGCTCGTCGGCAACGACTTCCACCACGGCAGTCTGCCGTTCTACCTCTCGAAGCCGATCGGCCGGCGGCACTACGTCCTCGGCAAGATGCTCGGCATCGGCGCTTTCATCAACATGATGACGACGCTTCCCGCGCTGATCCTCTTCATCGAAGCGGGGCTGCTCAACGACTGGCAATCGTATTACTGGGATCAGCGCCTGCTCCTGCTCGGCATCCTCGCCTACGGCGCCGTGATCACCGTCGTGCTCAGCCTGCTGCTGGTGGCGACGGCGGTTTGGGTGCGGCGCACGGTGCCGCTCATCATGATCTGGAGCGGGCTGTTCGTGCTCGGCCGCACGGTCGCGGGCTTCCTCGTGGAAGTGCAGAACTTCCATCCGCTCTGGAAGCTCATCGACCTCTGGAACGATCTGTACCTCATCGGTCTCTGGCTCATGGCGGCCGACATCGACCCCGCCAAGCTCGGTCCGAATCCGGAACCCTGGCAAGCCGCCATCGCCGTCACCGTCTTGGGCTTGGGCTGCTTGCTCTACCTGCGGAAACGCATCCAGGCGGTCGAGATCGTGAGCTGAATCGCCTTCCGGGTGGGTGCGGCAATTGTTTCTCGCGGCATTTGAAGTGCTCGAAATTTCAGCGGAGACCTCACCCCCCGTCCCCTTCTCCGAAGCGGACAGGGGGTGACTCCTTCGACCCGAAACACTATTCAGTTTCGCTTGTCTGGCTCCCCCTCTCCGCTTCGGTGAGGGGGACGGGGGGTGAGGTCTCACCGACGGCCGAGTGTGTAGTTTCTGTCGACGGCCAGAAAGATTTGCCAGACCCAATCGCCTTCGGGGAAGCTGGGGTGAGCCAATTCTTTCTGGCATCGGAGAGCACGGGAAATGCCGCAAATCGTTGGCGGGCCTGGCACGTACCGAAAATCGGGGCGTGATTCCGATCGGGGGTGGTGCAGCGGCGTCGAAATCATTCTCA
>JAYVTJ010000216.1:0-1590 GCA_043774415.1 Fimbriiglobus sp.
ATCCGGAAGTCCGGCGACTTCCGCCACGACGAAAATCGAATTGCTCCACTCTCCGATCACGTCCGCCACAGCCCTTTCCAGAATCGCCACCCGACGAGCGTCCCCGTCGCGATGCCCGCCCAGTCGATCATCGCATCGGCGGTTCGACCGCTGCGGTTCGGAACCATCGTCTGGATCACCTCCGTGGCGACTCCGTGGAAGAGCATCAGCGCGAGGGCGAGCACGAGCGGCCGGCGCCGCGGCGGTACCCAAATGCCGAGGACGAACGCGAGGTAGGCGTAGCCGGAGAAGTGGAGGCTCTTTCCGAGGAGGAACTTGCCGGGGTCGTCGAGCCACTCGCCGACGGCTTCCGGCACCGGGTTCGGTTCGACGAGCTTCCACGTCCAAACCGCGAGCACCGGCCAGAAGAGCAAATGGCCCAAAAGCGGGTGGGTGCGGTCGGCGGTCACTGTCTGTCGTCCTCGCCGAGAATGTGTCCGGTGTCGTGCCGACGCGGATTCGGGAGCGGGCGGAATTCACTCCCCCAGGCGGAAGGTCAGCGTCGTCCAGAACGACTCCCATTCGTAGTCCAGCGCCTTCGGCCGGGTCATGTGCGTGAGCCGGATCGCCATCAGGCCCGTCTGCGCGATCGGGATCAGCGCCTCGCCCTCGGCGTTTGTGCGCACCGTGCCGACCGGATCCTCGCCCCCGCCCGCGTGGTGCCAGCCGAGGTTCGCATCGGCCAGCGGCTTCCCGCCGAACAGCACCTTCACCCGCAGCGCCTCGCCGACTTTGCGATCGAACGGATTTTGCATCGGCACGATCTCCAGTGGCAAACCGACCTCCCGACTCGGGTCGCCGTCTTTGCCGTCGCCGATGCGGATCAAGCACTTCGGCGATTTCGAGTAGCGCTCCTTCGCGGGTTTGTCGAGCGACTTCTCCTTCGCCCGCAGCGCGTAAATGTGCGGCAGTCCATCGCCGACGAGGTAGGCGTTGAAGGCGTCGGCCTCCATCGCGATGAGCTTCGGCGCGGTCTCGACGGCGACGATGTGGAGGCCGGGCTTCGCGGGCGTGAACGAGAGGAGGCCCGCTTTCACTTCGGTGCCCGCCGCTTCGACGGCCGATTCCCTGCCGCTCGGATCGAAGGCGCGCCGCTTGGCGAACTTCGCCGGATCGGGGGCTTGGTCGCCCTTGGGGAACTCGCCGCCCGAGATGGCGAGGACCTTCGCCGACTCCTTCGCCGCCGCTTTGTCGGGCGGGATCAGCCAGAGGTCGTGCGCCGACGCGGTGGATGCGCACAGTGCAGTTACGAGGAGGGCGAATCGGGATGGCATGGCTTTCTCTGCGATGCGGAGAAGGGTCGCAACCAATGTAGGTAGGGTCGAATCTGCTGGCACAACCGCCGAGGCCACTTCCGCAGAATCCGCCGATAAGCAGAGCGCCAGGTGGAGTTCGAAATCCGCGCGGTCGATTCGCCGAGGGTGCACCAATTCTTTCTGGCATCGGGGAGATCACGGGAAATGCCGCAAATCGTTGGCGGGCCTGGCACGTACCGAAAATCGGGGCGTGATTCCGATCGGGGGTGGTGCAGCGGCGTCGAAATCATTCTCA
>JAYVTJ010000217.1:0-1827 GCA_043774415.1 Fimbriiglobus sp.
TCCCCCTCTCCGCTTCGGAGAGGGGGCTGGGGGGTGAGGTCTCTTGGATCATCGGAACACGACTCCCGCTTCCAGGAACAGCACCTTCTTCAAACTCATCGCGGCCGAAAGCGTGATGATCACCGCGACGGCCACGGCCGAAATCACCAGGATCTGCCAGCCGAAGTAGAACGCCGGCGGCGTCCCCTTCACGAACTTCTCGAAGAAGAGTCCGAACCCGGCCGCACCGCCGACGCCGAGTCCGTAACCGATGACTCCGACGACGAGGGCTTGGAGCATCACCATGCGGATGATCCGGAGGTTGCTCACGCCCATCGCTTTCAGCGAGCCGAACTGCTTGAGGTTCTCGAGCGTGAACAGGTAGAACGTTTGCCCGGCGATGGCGCATCCGACGACGAATCCGAGGAAGACCGTGATGCCGAAGTTGATCGGGATGCCGGTGCGCTCCATGTAGTACTGGATCGTCGTCCAGAAGAACTGGTCGTTCGTCTGGGCCTTCATCCCGGTCTGCTTCGTGATGTTCGCGCAGACCGTTTCGTGCGGCACGCCGTCTTGGGCCTTCACCAGAATGAACGAGAGCGTCTTCGGCTCCGGCGGGTTGTACTGGATCGCCTGCGAGTACTTCGTGTAGAGGATCGGGAACGTCTGGAACGTCGGCTTGCACTTCACCATGCCGACGATGTTGGCCCGCTTGTTGTTGATTTCGAGCGAGCGCCCCGGTTCGTACGGCTCGGCCCCGTAGAGGTAGCGCCAGCCGAACTCGTCGATGAACACGGCGTCCGGCTGTTCGAGGTCGTCCCAGTTCCCCGCGACGATCCGCTCCGGCCTCGGCTGGCCGACCACCCGGCCGGTGCCGTCCTTGTTGTCGTAGTCGAGGCCGAGCAAAATCACCTGCTGGAAGTTGCCGTCGGCCAGTTTCGCCCGACCGACCGATTTGTAGAGCTTCACGGCCCAGGCCACCCCTTCGACGCCGCGGACCCGGAGCAGCCGATTCTCGGACATCGGCTTGATGTCATCGACGAACTGCACGCTCTTGTCCATCACCCAGATGTCGGCCCCTTCGAGGTCCTGGATCTGACTCGTCGTGTTCCGCATCAGCCCGCAGAAGATGGCGCTCTGCTGGGCCATCAGCAGCGCGGCGAAGCTCACGCCGAAGATGATCCCCATGTACTTGGCTTTGTCGCCCGTCAGCATCCGCAGTGCGACCCAATTCATGGCGAGCCCTCCGTGCGGATCGGTTCGGCGCACCCGAGCGCCGCGAGCGTGAATCGGACGATGTGATCGGCGACCATCGCCTCGCTCAGCCCGTCCACCTGCGGCTTGTCGAAGATCAGTTCCGAGATCGGTCGGTTCTGCCGGTAGTAGAGCACCTGCCCGATGACGCTGAAGCCGAGCATGAGGATCTCCGGCTCGGGTCGGTGCGGAAAGAGTTCACGGAGAATCGCCCGCAGGCGGAAGGCCATCGGCTGGATGAACTCCTGCACCACGACGTGGGCCGCTTTGCCGGGATGGGCCATCTCCCGCATCATCAGTTTCATCGCGGAGGGGCGAGCCGGGCCGTGCATCCGCGCCACCATCCCCCGGATGAATAGCTCCAGCTTCCGGACCGGTTCCACTCCCGCCGGCAATTCCGGCAGCGGCCCGCCTGCAGAGCTGCACACGTGGGCGTACTTCACCGCTTCGAGGTAGAGGCCTTCTTTATCGCCGAAGTAGTATTTGATCGAAGCGAGGTTCACCCCCGCCTCGGCACTGATCTCGCGGATCGACGCGGCATCAAAGCCTTTCTCGGCAAAGATTTCCTCCGCCGACGCCAGCAGCCGCTGCCGG
>JAYVTJ010000218.1:0-6501 GCA_043774415.1 Fimbriiglobus sp.
TGCGATGTGCCGGAAATCGGCATCGGCAACAAGCCCATCGACGATGGCAACTACCTATTCACAACCGAGGAGCGCGATGACTTCATCGCGCTCGAACCCAACTCGAAAAAATGGTTTCGCAGGTGGCAGGGTGCCCAAGAGTTCATCAACGGGTGGGAGCGATGGTGCTTGTGGTTGGGCGACTGCCCTCCGAACGAACTCCGCGCAATGCCCGAAGCGGTGAAGCGCGTAGCCGCGGTTAAGGCATTTCGATTGGCGAGCAAGAGTGCTCCGACCCGCAAGCTCGCGGATACACCGACGCGCTTTCATGTCGAAAACATGCCGAAGCGGAGATTCATCGTCATCCCGAGCGTCTCCTCGGTGCGGCGGAAATACATCCCGATGGGCTTCGTCACACCCGAAACGATCATCAGCAACCTCTGCCTCGTCAACACCGAAGTTACGGTATTCCACTTCGGCGTGATGACCTCGCAAATGCACATGGCCTGGGTCCGGCAAGTCGGTGGTCGGCTCAAATCCAATTACCGCTATTCCGCCTCGCTCGTCTACAACAATTTCCCGTGGCCTGTGGACGCCACCGACGCGCAGAAGGCGACCGTCGAAGCGAAGGCGCAGGCTGTCCTCGATGCCCGCGCCGGGTTCCCCGAAGCGAGTCTCGCAGACCTATACGACCCGAACACGATGCCGCCGGCGCTCATGAAAGCGCACGCCGAACTCGACCGGGCCGTCGAGAAGTGCTACCGCAAGGAGCCGTTCGCCAGCGACCGCGCCCGCGTCGAATTCCTCTTCGCGTTGTACGAGAAGCTCGCGAACCCGCTCACGGCCGACGAGCCGAAGAAACGCCGCAATAAAGCTGCGGAAGAGTAGCGCCCCGTAGGTCGGGTCGAGTCTTCGAGGCCCGACAACTGACCTTCCGGCCCTGAAAGGGCCGTTCTGTCAGCCCAGGTCGGAGCCGGCGCAGCCGGCAGAGGCCTGGGAACCCGATCCGGAATCGGATTTCCGTCCTGTAGGGTCGGTTCACGGATGCTAGGAACCGCCCTTTCAGGGCGTAATCGGAGGTCGCTGAGAGAGAGTCCCAGGCCTCCGCCGGCTGCGCCGGCTCCGACCTGGGCTGACAGAACGGCCCTTTCAGGGCCGAAGACGGATTGGTGTGCCAGAAAGGTTCGTCGCACCCAACTCCAATCGCCCGGCATTCGCTTTCCCCATCGAAGTCCCCCGCTTCCTATAATGTCCGATCAATCGGGAGCCGCTTGTCCGGGGGTGACGCATGCAGGATCGAATCGCGTACCAGGGGATCACCTTCGACGACGTCCTCCTCGAACCGGCCAGCAGCGATGTCGTGCCGCGGGACGTCGATGTCCGCACCCAGCTCACCCGCAACATCCGCCTCAATATCCCGATCATCTCGTCGCCGATGGACACCGTCACCGAGAGCGAACTCGCCATCGCCCTCGCCCAGGAAGGCGGCCTCGGCATCATCCACAAGAACCTCGCCGTGGCGACGCAGACCCGCGAAGTGGACAAAGTGAAGCGCTCCGAGAACGGCGTCATCACCGACCCGATCACGCTCAGCCCGGACGAGACCGTCCGCACAGCCCGGCAGATCATGCAGGCTCACCACATCAGCGGCGTGCCGATCACCGTCGGCGACGACCGCAAACTCGTGGGCATCCTCACGCGGCGCGATCTGAAGTTCCTCCAGAACAACGACCAGAAAATCTCCGAGGTGATGACGAAGGACAACCTCGTCACGGCGCCGGAAACAACGACGCTGCAGGAGGCCGAAAGGACGCTCAACGAAAATAAAGTGGAGAAGCTGCTCCTGGTGGACGATTTATACCGTCTGAAGGGGCTGATCACGATCAAGGACATCGAGAAGAACGAAAACTTCCCGAATGCCTGCAAGGACAGCCGCGGTCGACTCCGGACCGGGGCGGCCATCGGCGTGCTCGACTACGAGCGGGCCGATTCGCTGGTGCGGGCGGGCGTCGATCTCCTCGTGGTCGATTCCGCGCACGGCCACAGTGCGAACGTCACGGACACGGTCCGGGAGCTGAAGAAGCGCTACGGCATCGACATCATCGCGGGCAACGTGGCCACGGCCGAGGGCGCCCGGGCGCTGGCGGATGCCGGGGCCGACGGGGTGAAGGTCGGCATCGGGCCGGGGAGCATCTGCACGACGCGGATCGTCTCCGGCGTCGGCGTCCCGCAGATGTCGGCCATCGCCAACGCCCTGCGCGGCTTGAAGGGCCGGGATGTCCCGGCCATCGCCGACGGCGGCATCCGGTACTCGGGCGACATCACGAAGGCGCTCGCCGTCGGAGCGCACTCGGTGATGATCGGCGGACTGTTCGCCGGCCTCGCGGAGAGTCCCGGCCAGATGATCCTCTACCGGGGGCGGAGCTTCAAGAGTTACCGCGGCATGGGCTCGCTGAGCGCCATGCAGGCCGGGTCGGCGGACCGCTATCAGCAGGCGGGGGCCGAAGGGAAGCAGAGCGCGGGCAAGCTGGTGCCGGAAGGGGTCGAGGGGCGGGTGCCTTACAAGGGTCCGCTGGCGCCGTTCGTCTTCCAGCTCGTGGGCGGGCTGCGGTCCGGCATGGGCTACGTGGGCGCCCGGACGCTCGAAGAGTTGCGTACGAAGGCGCGGTTCATCCAGGTGACCGCCGCCTCGGTCCAGGAGAGTCATCCCCATGACATCGCGATCACTCAGGAATCGCCCAACTACAGCGTGGCGAACTATTCGACGGGCGACGGCGACTAGCCTCGCGCTCCTCGCGGGCGCCGGCGCCGCCGCGGCGCAGGCCCCGCAGTGGGATACCACGGCCCCCTCGAAAACGCAGTGGGCCCAGTTCCCCGTTCAGCCGACCGCCGCGAAGCCCGTTCCGCCGGTCGAGGCGCCCATCGGCACCCGCGTCGTGCTGTTTCAAAAGCCGGCCGAAGTGCCGGGCGAGCCGAAGCTCGCCGAGCCGAAGGTCGATCCGAAGCCGCCGGACTCGATGCCGCCGGATACGAAGATCACCGAGGCGACGCGCGACGAAGTCTTCCGCATGGAGCGCAAGGACGTCTTCAAGATGTCCGGGGACGATGACATCCAAGGCAAGCCGTCGAAGGTGCTCGATCCGAAGAAAGCTCCGCCGACACCTCCGCCGTACCAGTCGCGCACGGGCACGACCCCGCCGATGCGGATGCTGCTCGAACCGGGCTATGTGGTTCACCGCCGGCTCTACTTCGAAGAGCGGAACGCGGAGCGCTACGGGTGGGATCTCGGGTTGGTTCAGCCGGTCGTGTCACTGGCCTACTTCTACAAGGATGTGCTGCTCTACCCCGCGAAGCTGGGGTCGAACCGCCGCGAGCGCTACGACACCAACGCCGGGAAGTATCTGCCAGGGGCACCGGTGCCGTACTACCTGTACCCGCCCGAGATCACGCTCGCCGGAGTCGCCCTCGGCGCGGGTGTCATCATCGGCACGGCGGTTTTGCTCCAGTAATCATCAAACGGGACAAGATTCTCAGTGCGACGGGTTTTCCGACAGCGGAAGATCCGTAGTTTTGCACGTATTCAACACCAAAGTCCGACTTTCCGACGCATTTTTGGGCTTGGACGCTTGGCACAGTGCAATCGAACTCGTACAGCAATTTCACGTCTCAGCTCTGTCGAACGCAAAGGCGAGTCGACCGACACATCCAACTCGGAGCAAGTTATGAGCGGAAAGCACGGCAAACCCCTGCGCGGGTTGATGTCCACGAAAACGTCCCCGCTGTTCCAAGGCTATTTCGGCCGGATGTTCCCCCACTTGAAAGCGGCGAAGTTCGGGAAAAACCCGGCCGAGACCAGCGCGAACTTGGCGCTGCTCGCCGAGAAAATGTCCGCCGGCAGCGACCCTCTGAGCGACGCACCCGATGCCGAGGAGAGCGGCATCCCGGCCCTCTACACCTACCTCGGGCAGTTCATCGACCACGACATCACGTTCGATCCGAGCGGCATGCTCCAGAAAGAGAAAGATCCGGACGCACTCGTCGATTTCCGCACGCCGGCCTTCGATCTGGACAACGTCTACGGGCGGGGGCCGGACGATCAGCCCTACTTGTACGACGGCGACAAACTTTTCTTGCTCGGCGATCCGATCGCCGGCGGCGGCGATCCGAACGCCCGCGACCTGCCCCGCAACGGTGCCCCGAAGGGCCGGCGCCGGGCACTCATCGGAGACCCGCGGAACGACGAGAACACTATTGTGTCGCAGTTGCAGGGCCTGTTTCTGCGCTTTCACAACCGGGTCGTGGCGGAGCATCCGCACGCGGACTTCCCGGAGCTGCAGCAGATCGTCCGCATGCACTACCAATACGTCGTGCTCCACGACTTCCTGCCGCGAATCGTCCATTCCGATGTGTTGGCCGCTCTCAAAACCGGCGGCCACTACGACCCCCACAAGCTCAAGTTCTACCATTTCCGCAACGAGCCCTTCATGCCGGTGGAGTTCTCGGTCGCCGCGTACCGGCTCGGCCATTCGATGATCCGCCCCGGCTACCGGCTCAACGACGCGCCGGACAATCGCCTCCCGATCTTCCCGGCGCCGGGTGATCCCCCGACGAGCGGCTTGACGGGCTTCGGGGAGATGGATCCGAACCGGGGCATCGACTGGGGCCGGTTCATCGACATCGACATCCGCGATTCGGAACCGGCCGGGAAAACGAACCGCTTGCAGTTCGCCTACCGGATCGACACCTCCGCCGTGAATCCGCTGCGGAATCTCCCCGCCTCGGTCGTGTCCGATTTCCCGCCGTCGCTGCCGCTGCGCAATCTCATCCGCGGGCTGCACCTCGGTCTCCCGTCCGGTCAAAGCGTGGCGCATGCGATGGGAGTGAAGGTCTTGCACGACGACGAAATCCTCCTCGGCAAGTTCGTCGAAAAAGTCCCGGCCGGAGAGGAGCCGGTTCCGATCGTCCAAGCCGCCGGGAAAGTGTTCGCCCACAACTGCCCGCTCTGGACCTACATCCTCGCGGAAACGCGGTTGAACCAAGAAGCCGTCATCACCCCCGTCACCGAAAAGCTGCCGATCCTGACGCCGCGCCTCGGGCCGGTCGGCGGACGCATCGTCGCGGAGGTCTTCCTCGGTCTGATGTTCGGCGACAAGAAATCGCTCTTGAACCAGTGCCCTTGCTGGACCCCGACTCTCGGGGCGAAGTACGCCCTGAAAGATTTCGTGGCCTACGCCTTGGGCAAGTGAGCTGGACGCCACCCGGCGGATCACCGCCGGGTCGCCTGCGCCGCAGCTGCTAAACTGTGCGGATGGATCGCCCACCCGCTTGGATCGAGCCGCGTGCGGCTTACCTGCATGTCCCCTTCTGCGCGCACCGCTGCGGCTACTGCGATTTCGCCATCAGCGTCGGCCGCGACGACCTCATGCCCCTCTACGTCGATGCCCTCGCCGCCGAGTTGGCCGGCCTCGGGACGCCGCGATCGGTGGACACGATCTTCATCGGCGGCGGAACGCCGACACACCTGCCGCCGCGCGAACTCGACCTTGTTCTGCAAGCGATCCGCCTCTGGCTGCCGCTGAATCCGGGCGGTGAGTTCAGCATCGAATCGAACCCCGAGAGTCTGAGCGCCGAGAAGTGCCGACTGCTCGCCGACGCGGGGATCACACGCGTGAGCATCGGTGTGCAGACGTTCCAGCCGCACCTGCTGAAAGCGCTCGACCGCATTCATTCGCGCGCGCAGATTCCGTTCGCAATCGACGCCGTGAAAGCCGCGGGTTTGGAACTCTCGCTCGATCTGATCTTCGGAGCGCCGGGTGCGACCCTGCTCGATTGGGAGCGCGACTTGGCCGAAGCTGTGGCCTACGGATCGCGGCACATCTCGACGTACGGGTTGACCTACGAGAAAGGCACTCCGCTCTGGAAGGACCGCGAGCGCGGCAGGCTGGCGGCCGTCGGCGAAGACGAGGAACTCGCGATGTACGACTCCGCCATCGACTTCCTGACGGAGTGCGGATTCGAGCAATACGAGATTTCCAACTTCGCCCGGCCCGGTCACCGCTGCCGGCACAACGGGCACTACTGGGCCAACGAGGCCTACTACGGCTTCGGCGTCGGCGCGGCGCGCCATGTCAACTTCAATCGCGAGCTGAATGTGCGGAGCACGCCCGATTACATCCGCCGCGTGCTCGCCGGGGAGTCGCCGACGTTCCAATCCGAAGTGCTGACGCCGCTGGACCGGGCATTCGAGACGCTCGCCGTGCAACTGCGTCGCGCCGAAGGGATCCGGCTTGCAGAGTTCGAGGTGCAAACCGGATTCGCGTTCGAGCCGCTGGTCGACAAACGATTGTCGGCGCTGCTCGAGCGCGGCCTGGTGATCCGCGACGATGCGAGTGTGCGCTTGACCCGCGCGGGGCAGCGATTGGCCGATGCCATCGTCGAGGATCTGATGAAAGCGAACCACTGAGCGCCGACCCGACTGCCGAAATTGCAACCCCTAGGTCGGGCCGAGTCTTCGAGGCCCGA
>JAYVTJ010000219.1:0-2378 GCA_043774415.1 Fimbriiglobus sp.
GCCCTTCGGAGGACATCCTCACGAAGGCCGGGATGCCGAACCCCGGCGAACCGGCCGACCTCTTTCTGCCCGCCGACGATTCTTACGTCCGGTTGGCCCGCGGACGAGGGCTCGTCGCCGAGGGCATCCCCATCGCGACGATGCGGGCCGTCGTGCTCGTCGCTCCGGGGAACCCCAAGCGCATTTCGACGTGGGCCGACCTGCTCCGCGCCGACGTCAAAGTGGCGGTGCCGAACCCGGGTGCCGCGGTCGGGAAGATCGCCCGCGAGCACCTCGTCGCCACCGGCGCTTGGGCAGCGCTCCGGCCGCGCGCGATCGACACGGGGACGGTCACCGAAGCGGCCAACGCCGCGAAGCTCGGCAGCGTCGATGCGGCGATCGTCTGGGACGCGGTCGCGGCCGGCTACGCCGGGCAGACAGTGCTCGAGCTTCCCGAACTCGCCGGGGCCGTCGCCCGCGTCGAGATCGCCGTGCTGACGCAGTCGCCCGATGCGGCCGCGGCCCTCCGATTCGCCCGGTATGCGACCGCGGCGGATCGCGGCCTGATCCACTTCCGCACGGCCGGGTTTCGGATCGTCGATGCGGCCGGATCGCGGGGGGAGCCGAAGTGACCCCTCCCCTGCCCCGACTCCGGTTCCGCGGCTCGGCGCTCCCCTTCTATCTCGCGCTCGGGATGATCGGCGGGCTTTACGTCGCGCTGATCGCCGCCCTGCTGATCGCCGACCTGACGCAGACGTCGCCGGGGCATGTCGCCCGCGCTTTGGAATCGCCGGAGATCCGCTCCGCCATCGGGCTGAGTCTGCTCACCTGCTCGCTCTCGGCCCTCCTCTCGGTGTGGGTCGCCGTGCCCTTGGGCTACCTGCTGGCCCGCACCCGCTTCCCCGGCAAGACCCTCGTCGATCTGCTCGTGGATGTGCCCATCGTGCTGCCGCCGCTCGTCGTGGGCCTCAGTCTACTCATCCTCTTTCAAACGCCGCCGGGCCTCGCGGTGCAGCGGCTGGTCACCGTCACCTACGCGATCCCGGCCGTGGTGCTCGCGCAGTTCACCGTTTCCGCGGCCTTCGCCGTGCGGACGATGCGGGTGACGTTCGAGCAGATCTCGCCGCGCACCGAAGACGTGGCCATGACGCTCGGCTGCTCGCGCGGCCGCGCCTTCTGGCTCGTCACCCTGCCGGAGGCCCGGCGCGGCGTCCTGACGGCGGGCACGCTCGCCTGGGCGCGCTCGCTCGGCGAGTTCGGCCCGATCCTGATCTTCGCCGGGGCGACGCGGATGAAAACCGAGGTGCTCTCGACGACGGTCTTCCTGGAGATGAGCATCGGGAATCTCGAATCGGCTTTGGCGGTGTCGGCGCTGATGATCGGGGTGGCGGTGGCCGTGCTCGCGGCGATGCGCGCCTTCGGACTGCGCGGCGCGGGGGCGATTTGAAATGAGGCGGACGTGATCGCGGTCGAAGGTCTCGGCATCCGGCAGGGCGCATTCGCACTGGAGGGCGTCTCGTTCGCCGTGCCGACCGGTTCGTACGCCGTGCTGCTGGGGCCGACCGGCTGCGGGAAGACTTCGCTCCTCGAAGTGCTGGCCGGAATCCGCCGGGCCTACGCGGGGGCGGTGTTGCTCCGCGGCCACGAAGCGACTGATCTGCCGCCCGCCGCGCGGAATGTCGGCTACGTGCCGCAGGATGCCGCGATGTTCCGGACGATGACGGTGCGGGAGAACCTCGGCTTCGCGCTGACCCTGCGCCGCATCGCGCGCCCGGCCATCGCCGCGCGGGTGGAGGAACTCGCGGGCTGGCTCGATCTGGAGAGCATCCTCGACCGGCGGGCGGTCGGGCTGAGCGGCGGTGAAGCCCAGCGCGTCGCGCTCGGCCGGGCGCTCGCGTTCCGCCCGGATATCTTGCTGCTCGACGAACCGCTCAACGCCGTGGATGAAGAGACCCGCAGCCGCCTGCTCGATGTGCTCGAGGATCTGCGGCGATCGCGGGCCGTCACCGTCGTCCACGTCACCCACACCCGCGCGGAGGCGGAGCGCCTCGCCGACGTGCTGCTGGAACTCGTCGGCGGTCGCGTCGTGACCCGTGCCGGCGCAGCGGAAGCGCGACCGAATTGAGTATTCACGGGAGTGGATCGGAATCGAACCGACCGAATCCGCTGTTCACGGGTTCCACCGGTTTTGAAGACCGGGGCCGGCACCAGCCGCGCAAACACTCCCCTGACCGACGACGTGCATTATAGACCGATGGATCGGCGGCTGCTCGGCAAGGGGCGAGAAGATCGACGCCCCGAAAATCTGGCACGACTACAGGGTTCGAATTTCAATCTTGGAGTTTGGGAATTTCGCCGTGCCCCGTAGGGCGTGGTCGAGTCTGCGAGACCCGCCGCAG
>JAYVTJ010000220.1:0-6760 GCA_043774415.1 Fimbriiglobus sp.
AATTCCGAATTCCGCACTTCTCATCTGGGCCATTCGTCGTCGATGAGCTTGTGGACGTCCGGCGGCGCCAAGCCCGCCGAGACGGCTTCGCGGACGGTCTCCCGGACGCGGTCGCGGATGAGTTCCCGGCGGCGATCCCGGCAGACCTTCGGCGCCGCGGCGGTGACGGCCATCCCCAGACCTCGGCGCGGTTCGATGACGCCGAGCCGCTCGAGTTCCTGGAAGGCCCGCGTGACGGTATTCGGGTTGACGGTGAGCTGCACGGCGAGATCGCGCACGCTCGGGATCAGGTCGCCCGGCGCGAGGTCGCCTCCGGCCACGGCGAAGACGATCTGCCCGGCGATCTGCTCGTAGATGGCGGCCGTGGAATCGGGCCGCAGGCGGATGGTCACGGGAAGCGTCCCGCCGGATTGGTGTACCAGTTACCTAGTACAGTAACGAGACATCGGAACTCATGCAAGCGACGAATCCGAAATATCGGAGAGGCGACGTGCGCACGGATCTCTGAAACCAATCGTTTCTCTGCGGTACAATTCACCGCTGTTGCCAGTTCGAGGGAAACAACATGAACGTCAAGTACTCGCCCGGCGTGAAGCTCCTCCCGATGGCGCTTCAGGAATCGCTTCAAATGGTGTCGGCTCAGTTGGCCGACGTCATCGGCCCGCAATCGTCTCCGATGGTGACCGCCGAATGGGCCTACAGTCGCGATTTCCGCGGGCGCGACTTGTACCGGCTGTCCCTCGAAGATCACACCGGCCGAGTTTCGACGGAGTTCGCGACGAGTGAACTGGCCAATCCGACCCATTTGAGCGTCCGCCTCTACCGCCTCTGGGGGGATTTGCTCCAGATCCGCAGCGACCTGCAAATGAAAGTGATCGAGTCACTCAGGGCGGAATCGCTCGCCAGTTGAATCCGAAAAGGTGACGCGGTGACACAAGTCGAGAAGACAATCCACGCTTTGGAAGTGGAACTCGCCACGCTGAAAGCGCACATCTAAACTCTGCGCGGCGAGACAAAGCCGATCACGGAGTATTCAAATCAAATCGCCATCCTTCAAACGCAAGTCGCCCAGTTGGCCGAAGCGAAAGTTGCGTGGGGCAATCGCGGGTGGGATGTCCTCAAGCTCATCCTCGCCGCCGCGCTCGGTGCCCTGCTCACCTATATCCTCCGTCCCAAATCCTGATCCCTCTCAATCACTTCCCCAAGAACCACTCCATCAGCGTCCAGCCCGGGTCGAACGCCAGCGCACTCGCGGCTGCCGTCGGTTCGTCGTAGCGCTCCGCGCCGCCCGGTGCGATCCCGGTACCCGCGACGGCGAACGGCACGGCCCCGTAGGCATGGGCGCGGGTCGCCAGCGTCGTGCGGTGATCCGGTTCCACGAGGATGCGCCAGTCGCCGTGCTTCGGCAGCTCCTCCAGCAGCGGGCCGACGATGTGCCGGTCGATCTGCTCGAGCGCCTTCACCTTTTCGTGAGGCAACCCTTCGTGGCTCGCTTCATCCGGGGCTTCGACGTGGACGCAGACGAGGTCGAAGCTCTTCAGCGCCTCGATGGCGTAGCGGCCCTTCGCGGCGTAGTCGGTGTCGAGATACCCGGTGGCGCCGGGGACGTCGATACGCGTCCAGCCGAGGAGGACGCCGACGCCGCGCACCAGATCGACGGCCGAGAGGATCGCCCCGCTCGGACCGTACACCTTTTGGAACGGTTCGACCGTCGGGGCTTTGCCCTGGCCCCAGAGCCAGATCTGCGTGGCCGGCTTCTTCCCCGCCGCGATGCGGCGCAGGTTCGCCGGGTGATTCGCGAGCACCGGCTTGCTCGCTTCCATCAGCGCCACGAGGATATCCCGCGCCGCGCCGACGGGGTGGTGATCGGCGAGCGGGCGGTTCGGCACATCGTGAGGCGGCTGCGTCTTCAGCCCGACGAACGGCGACTCGCTCGACTCCCCGCGCCACACGAGAATGTTGCGGTAGCTGACCCCCGCGTGGAACTCGAGCACGCCGCCGGCGAGTTCCTTCCCGCCGAGTCCGGCTTGGATCGCCGCCATCAACGCGCCGCCGTCGGCGCTCGTGATGTGCCCGGCGGTGAAGTCGTCCATCGTCCCGTCGGGGGCGTGGATGAGGTTGCAGCGGATGGCCCAATCGTCCGGCCCGAGGGGGATGCCCATCGCCGCGGTTTCGAGCGGCGCCCGGCCGGTATAGACCTTCAGCGGGTCGTAACCGAAGAGCGACAGCGTCGCCACGTCGGACGCCGGCGTCAAGCTCGGCGGGACGTTGTTGCTCAACCCGGTGACGCCGAGTTGCACGACGCGATCCATGTTCGGGAGGTGCGCCGCCTGGAGCGGGGTGAGGTTGCCGAGCGCGGCGACCGGTTCGTCGGCGCAGCCGTCGGGGATGACGATGAGGTATTTCATGGAATCGATGTAGCGGGCGGGGGATTCAACGTCAGGCGGATTTGAGGATGTGCGCGAGGATGCCCATGATGCGGCCCGGCTCGGCGATGTAGAACTCGTTGGTATCGAGGGTCAGGGCGCTGTCCGCCATCCGAAGGAATTTCCAAGCGCTGCCCGTCGTCACGACGCCGTGGACGATCGACTCCGGCGTCGGGGACTTCGCGTTGAATTCGCGGGCGGCGACCATCGCGGCGATGCACTGTCCGAGGCCGTTCCGGACGTTGTCGTTCTTCGCTTCGACGATCGCCACGATCGGAGTGGTCAGCACGGACTGGAGCCGGGAGCGCGTGAGGAGGAAATCGCAGAACCCGTTCAGGCCGCGCGACGCATCGACGTTGAACTCGATTCCGGAAAAGATGCCGAACGAACCGGATTGGCTCCGCCGGAATTCCAGCAGCAGTGCGGCGATGATGAACTCGGATCGCGCTTTTTCGGAGTCGATGGCGAGAGCCAACTCCACGCCGCTGTGCAGGCGTTCGACGAATTCGGCCGTCACCGTCTGGGAATGTTTCCGAACAAGTTGTCTTCGGAGTAGGTCAGGCCGAGTTTGGAAATGACATCGGGGAAGCCGAAATCGCGAAAAGCCATGGGATGCTCCGGACGAGAACCCGCGAGGCACAGCGCATGTCAGCCTACAGTCCAGAGCCCTCCCGACAATCTCACCGCCTCACCGCCGCCCGGTCGATCCCTTCTTCTTCGCCGCATTCGATGCGGAGTTCCGCAGCAGCGTCCGCAGCGCCGCATCGACTTCGGCCAAGATGCCCCTCCCTTCCTGCGCGACCTGCACGCCCTGGGCCGCGAGCACCTGGCGGCTTTTCAGGAGGCTGTCGAACAGCGCCACGACCCGGTCCACCTCGGGCACCGGGATCCGCGGTCGGACGTGGCCCAGGACGTACTCTTCGACCTGCTTCCACTCGGCGGCGCTCGCGGCCCACGTCGCCCGGTGGATGAACTCGCGCAGCTTGGGCACCGCGTAGCGGATGCGGTTCTTCGCCTTGGTCCAGAAGACCAGATCGGCGCTCGGGGCATTCGCCTTTTCCTCCAGGACCAGCGTCTTCCGGGCCGCGCCTTCCATTTCGCCGCGCAGGCTCTCCGCGCTCAGGCGCATCGCGTTCACGCTCGATTCCACGTTCAGGATCGCGTCCCAGCGGCCTTCGAGATACTGCCACTTTTCCTCGGGGATCTCCGGTTCCACCGCTGCTTCGGGAGCGGCGACCGCCGGCGCCTTCAGCGTGAAGCGGAGATCCAAATGGGCGGTCTCCTCCGGCGGCGCCGGCAGAGACCGATCGAGTTCGGGGATGGAATCGGAGTCGCCATCGCGATCCCAGGATTCGACCTCGTCCGCCGAAATGCCCACGGCCCGGAGGAGGTGTTCCGGCGTCAACTGCTGCGCGATGTCGGGGAGGTCGAAGCTCTTCCGGGGGATGCGGATCAGGAGCGTCGATGGCTCCCCTTCGGGTTTGAACCAAACGCCGGCGATGCTTTCGCCCCGGTGCTTGAGCGCCGCCCAGCGCTGCGAAGGGGGTTGGTCTGCGAAGTTCACGCTGCGCCTCGCCGGGGAGAACAAGCTCGATGGGTGCCGTTCGATTTATCGGACGGAAGGCGCCGGGCAAAGGGTCACGCCCGCGTCAGCCGATAGCGGTAGGGGTAAAGGCGGGTGCCCCGGCCATCGCGTTCGACGAGCCGATTGCGGATCGCGTCGTCCAACCAGTTGTAGAGCGAGCTTCGCCCCGGCGGGCTCGCCGACTCCGGCCAGTGTTCGCCGATCTGCTTGGCGGTCAGCGGGTCGGGCTCCGCCGCGAGGATGCGACCGACGATTCCCCACTGCTCCGCGCCCGCCTCCTCCTCGCGGACGGCGGTGAATTCCCCCGTGGCGCGATCCCACTCGTACGCCAGCGAGTCCGGCGTTTCGATGCGCCGCGACTGGCCGCGGATGACCCGCCGCGCCGGGTGGAGCGGCCCGCAGGGGTGCAGTTCCAAAATGGTTTCCACGAAGCCGGTGAGGGCGCCGGACCCCCGCGCCGCGTGCCCCGTCTCCGCGCGGCGCTTCCGCGGGTGGTGCAGCAGCAGCACGGCGGCGCCGGTGCCGCAGAACCGGCGGAGCGGCTCGAGGTGGTGCAGCATCGACGGGGCGTCCGATTCGCAAGGACCGGGGAGGAAGGCCGAGAGCGTATCGACCACGACGAGGTCGGGTTTGCCGGCCAGGATCGCCTCGATCATCCCGAGCCACTCGTCCTCGGTCGGCCGCCCCGCCCAGCGCCGGTAGGCCAGGGTGGCGTGCCCGCCGATGGACCGCTGCGCCACGCGTTCGCGCCACTGCCCCGGCCCCTCTTCGGACAGGATCGAGACGGTGCCCTTGCGGACGGCGCGGCCGAGGAACTCGGACCCGTCCGCCAGCGCCCGCGCCAACCCCGCGACCAGAGTCGATTTGCCCGTTTTCCAGAAGCTGGTGAGCAGGGTGATTTCGCCGTGGCGGAGCAGGCCGTCCCACAGCCAGCCGCTCCGCGCTTCGTAGCCCGGCGGGAGGGGAATGAGGTCGAGGGCGTCCATCGCGACGGTGTGCAGATCGAGCATGGCGAATCCGGCGGCGGTCCGGGGATGTGGACCGATGTGGAGTAGAGCAGATTCGCCGGGGGGAGGGATAAGTCGGTAGGTGGGGGTGACATCGGATAAGACCGACGAGCCACCGGCCTTGTGCCGGTGGGGGAATGGATCGCGGGAACCCACCGGCACAAGGCCGGTGGCTCGTTAGGAGAGGGTGGAAGAAAAGGGGACGAGCACCATTGTCGGCGAGGGAAAAAGGTGCCTGTCCCCTTTTCCCTCCTTTATTTCTTTGTCCCCTTTTATTTCTTCGCGATCCGTCTTGCTGACATTGTGCGAACCTCGGGAATGTCGAAGATGTCTTCTCACGCAGCCATATGAGGGTTCCAAACGTGAGTGACACTTATTTTGCCAACCTGCAAACGCTCATCGGGAAGCCCGATCAGATCGAGCGTGAGAAGTCTCGGCTCGATGCAGTCATTCGAGAGGCCACCCGAACACTCAAGGCGCGTTTGACATCCACCAGCGTGCCCGGTTTGCTGTGGGACCTCGCGATGCGGGAGTTCCAGCGTATGGGGCCACAGATGGGGAAACCAATCACCGACTTTGCCGGTCAGACTCGGTTTCTCCGTTCGTTGTGCGCGGCGGTTCCCTTCAACTCGATCACGCCCAGCGACCACCCGAAAACCGATGAGCTCCTGAAAATTTGCGACACGCTTTGGCCGGCGTTGTTCCACCGTGAGATGTTGGATGACTTGAAAGCACCTGAGGCATCGAAGACAGAACGTCATCGGTTCGGTATGGCTGCCCTCACCAGCCTACTAAGCGTGGTCCAACAAGACTTGATTTACGTCGAACAAGCTGAGGAGAGGATTCGGCGAAATATTGGACCATTTTCGAAGGATATCATCGAACCCGCACTTGGGCTGAGCGTAGAGCAGATTCTTACCGGGTTTACTCAGGTGCGGAGGGTTTTGGAAGAGAGATATAACACTGCGATCGAAAACCTCCAACCTATGCGCGACCGACATGGCGAATGGTGTCGTCAGTATGATGCCGGGGCTTCTGCCGAGGATCTCGATACCTTCGGCCATGCGCCGGAAACTGCTGAAGCAGGAAGGCAGATGCAATCGGCCTTTCACAGCTTGGAGCGAATCCTTGTCTTCACGATACAAGACTTGGAACCAGTTCTTGGCGAACGAAGCATAGCATTCTTGAGTGCCTTCTCTTTCGAGCCGGGAAAGGTCAATACCGAAATCGACTCTCCGACCTCCGAAGATGTTGTCCGCAAACGGCCGTTTGCCAACTTAGGGGGCGAGTCTTATGCACTGTTGGATATAGCTTACTGTTCGCTTGCCCCACTTCGGCGGCTGCTTGATTGCTTCGACACGGATCGCAAGTTGCAGCGTTTGAACAAGCGACGAGATGATGTACTCGAAGATGAGGCGGCCCAGCTTTTTACCCGAGTTGTCGAACCGGATGTGCAGCTTCGGAACTACTATGTCCAACTTCCCGATGGCCGACTCGTCGAGCGCGACTTGCTTCTCAAGCGCGGTTCGTGCTTGTTCTTGATCGAGAGCAAAGCCAAGCCGATTCGCAGTGTGAGGGGGCGAGGCGACAAGGTCGTGCGAATTGCCAGCGATGTGCAGGAGTCGCTCCAGGAAGGTTACAACCAAGCCTGCGATGTCATTCGTAGGTTTCGCTCCGGGATCGGACGGGTTGATCTATTCGACTCAAACAGTGCCTCCCGCAAAGTTGTCGCAACTATTGAC
>JAYVTJ010000221.1:0-2012 GCA_043774415.1 Fimbriiglobus sp.
CTGGACCCCGAAGATCACCGGCTACCCCGTCGGCGAAAACTTCGCCAACACCTTCCGCGTCGAAAACGGCCTCCTCACCGTCCGCTACGACGGCTACGACAAGTTCGCCAGCCGCTTCGGCCATCTCTTCTACAACACCCCCTTCTCCTACTACATCATCGCCCTCGAATACCGCTTCGTCGCCGATCAAGCCATCGAAGGCCCCGGCTGGGCCACCCGCAACAGCGGCATCATGGTCCACGGCCAAGATCCGAAGACCATGGCGAAGGACCAGAAGTTCCCCGTGAGCATCGAAGTGCAACTGCTGGGCGGCAACGGCAAAGACCCCCGGCCGACGGGCAACCTCTGCACCCCCGGCACGAACGTCGTCTTCGACGGCAAGCTCTATCTGACGCACTGCACCAACTCGAAGTCGAAGACCTTCAAGGACGACGAATGGGTGACGGTGGAAGCGGAGGTGCACGGCAGCGGCAAAGCGCAGCACTTCGTGAACGGCGAGATGGTCATCGAATACGAGGGGATCCAGTACGACGACCGCGACGCCGAAGCGAAGCTGCTCATCAAGGACAAGAAGCTCCTTATCGAAGGGGGCAGCATCTCGCTGCAGTCCGAGAGCCATCCCATCGACTTCCGCAAAGTCGAGATCAAGAACCTCGCGAAGAAGAAGTGACGGCGCGTGCGGTCCACCGATCTTGCGTCACGCGAAGCGGCGCTGGCGCAGGATCAGGTAATCGAGCAGCGCCTTGTCGAAGCTCACGCTCGTGTCCATCGGCACGTAATCCACATTCGCCAACCCGCACTCGCGCTTGTACTTCGCGCGGAAGGCGTTCATTCCTTCTAGGTATTCGCTCCGGATTCCGCGGGCGTCGATCTCCAATGTGGCGAGCGATTCGGGGTCTTCGAACTCCACCACCCCCGTGAACGGGAAGCTCACCTCGGCTTCGTCCAAGATGTGGAACAGGATCACTTCGTGCCCGGCGTGGCGCAGCCGGTAGAGGCTCCGCATCACCGGTTCGGGGTCGGTCAGCAGGTCGCTAAAGAGCATCACGAGCGACTTGCTCCGCGTCAGTGCCGCGATCTGAAAGAGCGCGTGCGCGATGTCCGTGTCGCCCGTCGGTTTCAGGTTCGACAAGATCGAGAGCATCGTGCCGAGCTGCGTCCGCTTGCTCTTGGGCGGCAGCACCGTCCGCAGTTCCGTATCGAACGTGACCAGCCCGACGGGGTCCTGCTGGTGAATCATCAGGTAGGCGAGCGCCGCGGCGAGCGAGATGCCGTACTCGAACTTCGTGAGCTGCTGGCGGTAGGTGTAGGCCATCGACTTCGACAGGTCCATGACGAGGTAGCCCGTCATGTTCGTCTCGGCCTTGTACTTCTTCACGTAGTACTTGCCGGTCTTCGCGTAGACGTTCCAGTCGAGGTCTTTGAGGTCGTCGCCGGGGGTGTACTTGCGGTGCTCGGAGAACTCGACGCTGAAGCCCTGGAACGGACTGCCGTGCAGGCCCGTGAGGAACCCTTCGACGATGAACTTGGCGCGGAGGTCGAGCCGCGCCACCTGCTGGATAACATCGGGCCGGAGGTACTTTTCCGAAGTGCTCATGGAGGGGATTGTAGTCCGCGACCCGGCTGGTCGCTCAACCCGGTAGCGGGTTCCGCGTGGTGTAGCGATCCAAGCGGGTGGAGAGCGCGAAGAAGGTGGGAGCCCACAGGCCGACGAAAATGCCGAAGCGCTCGCCGTGGGCGAGGTCCGGCTCTTTAGACAGGAACCAGATCGCGATGGACGCGAGCACCGAGAAGAACCCCGAGACGAAGCAAATGTTGCTCAGAACGCGCCACATGGATGCCGACATGGTCTACTCCTTGGGGAATACGATCGCTGCACCAGCAGTGTAGTCGGGGCGTCGAAGCGACCGTCCCACTTTCTCGCCGACCGGCATTTCCGGCAATCTTTGCGGGGTCTGATCCCACTGGTGCGCCCTTTTCCCTTCGCTAATTCCTTTTCCGATCTCGAGCTT
>JAYVTJ010000222.1:0-2728 GCA_043774415.1 Fimbriiglobus sp.
GGCCAGACCTCACCCCCTAACCCCCTCTCCGAAGCGGAGGGGGGGCACCGGACAATCGGGCGGATCCCCGCAATCGATTTCCGCCGGCGTTTCGACTATGCTCACTCCACGGAATGGAACCCCCTCCCGATTGCGATTGGATCCGTCATGGCCCGCAGTTCGCAGATGCTTACGAAGAGCAATGTCACGACGGCGATGCGGCTCTTCCAGAGCCTGCCGAACTCTTTGAAGTGGGGGATCGGAATCGCCGCCGCCGTCGCCGCGATCATCTACTTCTCGGGCCTGTTCAAAAGTCACACGCCACAGTCGGGCACGACGGTCGTCGGCGATGGCGAATCGACGTTCACCTTCTGCACCTGGAACGTCGAGAACCTGTTCGACGATCAGAAAGACAAGCGGAACTCCATCGACACCGAGTACGACACCGCCTTCGCCGAGGACGCGGAACTGCGGAACCTGAAGTACGACCGCATCGCGAGTGCGCTGCTCAAGATGAACGACGGCAAAGGGCCGGACATCATCGCCTGCATGGAGGTCGAGAGCGTCCGCGCCGCGGAGCTTCTCCAGGGGACGCTCAACAAGAAGCTGACCGACTCGAAGGCCGACGACAAGCTCCAGTACAAGAGCGTGGCGATGAAGAACCTCGACGGCGGTCGGCACATCGCCCCGTGCGTCATCACGCGGCTGGCGATCACCCCGCAGCTCACGCGGATGCACGGCCGGCAGCTCCGCATTCTCGAGTGCCATGTCAGTGTCAACGGCCACGACCTCTGCATCGTGGCGTCGCACTGGACCTCGCAGTTGAAGCAGCGCGACGGCTCTGACGGCGACAGCGGCCGGGGCAAGTACGCCAAAGCCATTTACGATGCTTTCCGCGAAGCCAACGCTAAAGACATCGGCACCGACTTCCTCGTCTGCGGCGACTTCAACGATTCGCCCGAATCCGATCCTGTCGTGAACGAATTGCACGCCGTCGGCGATCGCGATCGCGTGAAGCCGAGCGCGGCCGATCCGCACCTGCTCGATCTGCTGGCGGGCAAAGACTCCGACAAGTTCGGCACGCTCTTCTATGCCGGCAAAGCGAAGATCTACGACCACATTTGCGTGTCGCCCGGCCTGCTCGATGCGAAGGGCTGGAGCGTCGATCCCGCCAGCGTGGCGACGATCACAACCGGGCTCACGCGGATCGGCGCGACTCGCCGCGAGCCGTTCCGTTTCGGCAATCCCGGCAAAGGGATGAGTGCGAGCGAGCGCGGATTTAGCGATCACTTCCCGGTTGTGGTGAAGCTGAAAGTCGCGCCGAAGGACTGAATGATGGCCCGAGTTCTTAGCGGAAGTCGCCGGACTTCCGATTCCCGCTTGAGATTCGAAGGGCGTCGGAAGTCTGGCGACTTCCGCTACGGGGATCGCCTCCTCGCGGAATTCTGCCCCGACTCCTTGCCCACTCCGGCAGTTCGGTGTTATATTGCAAGTGCAACCTCTCGAATTGGCTGGGTGGGTTACCTTCAACCTCCTCCCCGCATCGCGTCGATCCTACCTTGAGGAGGGTACACCATGTTCGCGTTCATTCCGGGCCTCGGGATGCAGGAAATGCTCCTGCTGCTCCTGCTGGGCGTGCTCCTGTTCGGCCGCAAACTGCCGGACATCGGCCGGTCGCTCGGCAAGACAGTCATCGAGTTTAAAAAGGGCGTCAGCGGCGTCGAAGAAGAGATCAGCAACGCGACTTCGGGCGCGTCCTCGAAAGCCGCGATCGAACCGGAAGCCGTGCGTCCGCCACAGCGCGTGACCCCGTCGGGCGCTCCGAAGTTCGAAGACGCCCCGGTTTCGAGCAACCTGCCGCCGAAAGTCTGAACCTTGCGGCGAGATCCGGGGTCGCTATGATGTCCCCGGCGGTTCGGGCGATTAACTCAGTGGTAGAGTGCGTTCTTCACACGGACGAAGTCACTGGTTCAAATCCAGTATCGCCCACTCTCTAAAACCTCAGCAAGTGCTGGGGTTTTTTCATTTTTATCGATCTTGAATTCCACGTGACGTATAACTCATTAACGCACCTAGGTGCGGCTATACCTTTTTTTGAGGCAGCGAGATGGCCCGTCCCAGTCGGAAACTCCACGAGTTGATTCCCAAACGGCGTGGCGAGAAGTCCTATGTCTGGCACGGGAATCGGTGGGTCTACCTGGGCAAGTGGGAGGGCGATGCCCCGTCCGATGCCGCCATCAAGCGGTTCAACGAATTCAAAGAGCTTTGGAAACTCGACCCGAATGCCAAGGCCAAGTCGAAGTCCGACACCCTCCTGTGCGAGCTCTGGGAGGACTGGTTGAACTCCCCCGAGGCCCCCACCTCCAACTCGCGGGACGATATGAGCCGTACCGAACGACTGCTGTTCGGAACACAGGACGCGCCCAGCGCCTACGCGACCATGAAGGCGTCCGAGTTCACCGCCCGAGACCTGAGAGCATGGCAGTCTCACCTCTGCCAACTGAAAGATGCAAAGGGAAAACTCCGCCTCTCCCGAGACACCCTTCGCCGGTGCGTCCATCTCGTCCGAAAATGCTTCAAGTGGGGGGCTGTCGGTGCTGTGGTCGATCAGAATCACGCCGCCTCACTGCTGTTCGTGGAATCTCCGGCCAAAGGCAAAGTCAAAGAGGGCGGCAAGCACGCGAGCATCGATAAGGCCACATCCGAGCGGGTCATCCCCTTTCTCAGCCCGCCGCTTCGAATGGCGATC
>JAYVTJ010000223.1:0-4472 GCA_043774415.1 Fimbriiglobus sp.
GCCCTTCGCGCCAACCTCGAACGACTTCGCCCAATCCTTGTTCGACTTCGCCAAACCGTCGCGGGTGTGAGCGATCCACTCGTCCATGCGCTTCAGAAATTCCGGCGTGAAGTGCTTCTCGACCAGGTCCTTGTACGCGGCGATCGTCTTTTTATTCCCCTCGTCGTTCTCCAAAATCGCCCGCGACACCAGCGCGCCGGGGCCGGGCCAGAGCCCTTCGGTCGGACTGTTGAACATCTGATCCATGCCGTGCGGGATGAACACGGCCTTGCCATCCTTCGGCGGGAAGTAGACGCGGTAGTTGTTGCGGTTGCGCACGTACCCGTCCCAGTCGTTCGCGAGGAATTGCAGCGCGGCATTCTTCGCGAACTGATCGACATCGACGAGTTTGGCGACCGCGTCGTAGCGCTTCTTCGCATCGCCGAGCTGGCACGCCGTGACGAGTGCTTTCAAATCCTTGCCGTCGTTGCCGGGACCGGTGTCCAGCTTGAGCTTCGCATCGATGTCGGTGAGGAAGCCGCCGTCGTAGAGGTTGCCGCCGGCCGCGCCGGGGAAGTTGCGCTCGACGAAGTGGCCGTTGTAGCCCTCCTTCAAAACGTACAGCCCCATCTTGCGGCCGTTGAGTTCGACGATGGCGTGGCAGGCCCGCGCCGTCGGCAGGCCCATCGCCTTGGCGAGTTCGGAGCAGGCGATCTCGTTGAGATAGCCGCCGTCCTGCACCGAATTGTTGAGGTGGATCTTGTCCAGCCCCGAGAAGGTCTGATCCTTCACGAAATGATCGAAGTTGACCGTGAGCGCGGGCTTGCCATCCCAGTTTTGAAACGAGCCGACGGCTCCTTTGATATGAATCGCCACGTCCTTGTAAGTCTTGTCGTTGACGACCACGGTGCAGTGCACATACTTCTTCGGCTCGGCCTTCAGCGCCTTCAAGTTCGCATCGTCGACGCCGATCTTGAACGTCTGCAGCGGCGCGGTGATCTTGAAGACCTCCGCGGTCGGGTCGGCCTTGGGCGTTGGCTTGACCTGCGCGCAGGCGAGCGGCGGGAGCGCGAGGAGAAGCAGGAGCGAGATTCGGTACATCGGCGACTCCGGAAAACTTCGGTCGTTCTGCATTCTATCGCGGGACACTTCCGAATCCGAATGCAACCGGACGGGACGAGGTCGTCACAGCGATTCCAAACTCTCGACCAACTGATCGAGCACGGCTTCCTCGGTTTTCGGATTGAAGAACACGGCCTTCCACGCGGGGATTTCGATACCGTGCGGACGGTAGCCGAAGTTGGTCGTGTAGCTCAGCCGCGCATCGATGGCCGGCTCCAGGGAGTAACTGCGCTTGCCGAAAAGACGCTTCACCTCCGCAAAGTAGCGCTGCATCTCCTCCGGCGGAAGTTCGCCCCGTTCCAGTCTGTCGAAGATTTCTCGGGCGTTGCGGCCCTTCGGCAGCACCCACCAGCAGACGCTCGGGCCGACCGTTTCGGCGTTGAGCACTTTGCAGTATTCGAGCTTCGCGAGCCGATGCTTCAGCCCCTCGGCCAGTTCCAGCGACCGCGCCGTGAGCATTTGGAAACCGGTGAGGCCGATGCCATTGAGGGACGCCATCACGGAGTACGGCCCCAGCCCCGGCCGGGAGCATTCGAGCGTCACGAGCGCCGGATCGCGGCGGCTGTCGGCCTCGGAGAAGTACGGCGTGTCGGCGACATCGCGGGCCAGATATTTCAAGTCGGCCCGGCGGTTCATCAGGAAGGCGCTGCCGGGGTAATGGCCGCGGCCCATCTTGTGGAAGTCGAGCGTCACGCTGTCGGCGACCCGAAGGCCCGCCGCATGCGCCTGCACCCGCTCGACGACGCTCAGCAATTCCGGCGTGAACTCCAGCGGGTTCTCGGCGCGGTCGTAATCGCCGAGGAAGCAGAGCGCCCAGCCCACGGCCGCATCGACGTGCAACTGCGGGGCGGGCACGCCGTATTGCTCCGCCTTCCCGTCGATGATCTTGCGGACGCCCGCGACATCGTCGATTCCCGAGCCGTCGGTCGTGCCGAAGGTCGCGACCACGAAAAGCACCTTCGTGCCGGCGGTGTACAGCTCATCGAGCTTCGCCGCGAGCCGGTCGAGCCGCATGGCGATGGCGCTGTCGGTCGGGATCGAATGGAGGTTCTGCGTCCCCATTCCGAGCCAGCCGGCGATGGTCTGGTTCGAGTAGTGACCCGCTTCCGAGACGATGCCCGCGATCTTCTCGCCCTGCAAACCGCGCTGCATCGCCCCCGGCAGAATCTTCTCCAAGCCGATCTTCGCCCCGTAGAGGTTCGAGATCGTGCCGCCGACGGTGAAGGTGCCCCACGGCTCGTCGGTGTGGTAGAAGATCAGGTTCGCGAGCGCCGTCACGGCCTTCACTTCGAGTTCGTTCGAGCGCTGGCTGTAGCTGTCGGTGCAGAGGTTCGGATTCTTCAGCAGGCAGGCCATCGCGCCGATGAGCGATGCGTAGTTCGCGGGCCCGCGGACGTTCTCCAGGTGCAGCGGCGACGACCAGCCATCGGTGCCCCAGAAGTACGGGAACACGGCATCGCGGGCATCCTTCAAGTTGCCCGGCAGGACGTGGATCTCGGGGTTGGCCTGGGCGGTGTCGTAGTTCTGCGAGTAGTAGTTGCCCGGAGGCAGCGACTCCTGGGCGCGGAGCGCGTCGAGGAACTCTTGGAAGATGCCGGTGATGGCCTTCGGATCGCAGTCGAAGAAGGTGCGGACGAATGCGGCGTAGCGGGTGCGATCCATGAAACGTCGGCTCGGGGGTGCGTTCATCGGCCTGCAAGATCGGGAGTTCTCGGCTGCGCCGAGAACTCCCCCGGATGATCCTCACTTGAGCAACTTCAATTCTTCTTTGCTGGAGATCGTGAAGTAGAACCCGTGCGGGTTGTCGCCATTGCTCACCTTCAGCAAGATCGCGTTCGATCCTTTCTTCAACTTCACCGTCACGCTGTCCGTTTCGGGTTTCGCGGCGACCGCGTTGTCGTGGCCGAAGACCTTCTCGCCGTTGATGTACAGCCGGCAGCCGTCGTCGGTGCCGAGCAGGATCGTCACCTCCTGATCGACCGGCGATTCCACCGTGCGCGTCATCGCGCTCACGGAGTTCTTCCCGGCATCGCCGTGGAACGCCGCGAGATCGACGTAGCCCGTCTGCCCGATCTTCACCGTCCGCCACTTGAGCTTCTCAAGCGTGCCGAGGTCATCGTCGATTTTGGCCGGGAACGGCCCCGCGATCTGCCACGCGTCCGGCGTCAGCGACGGCGTCTGCAGCTTGCTCAAGTACTCGACCACATCGACGACTTCGTCTTCCGTGAGCGTCGCCACCAGCCCTTCCGGCATGATGCTGACGAGTTGCTTCTTCTTCTCGGTGCCCTTCACGGGGAACTGATAATCCTTGCCGTTGGCGTCGCGGATCGTCAGCGTCGTTTCCGTTTCGCCGACGAGCAGTCCCGTGATGCTCTGGCCGTCTTCGCTATCGACCTTCCAGCTCAGGTACTGGTCGGCGATCGCTTTGCTTGGCTGGAATAGCGATTCGTACAGCACCTCTTTGCTCGACTTCTTGCCGACCATGCTGAGGTCCGGGCCGATGCTGCCGCCCTGCCCGCGCACCGTGTGGCACTTCATGCACTGCACTTCGCTCGTGAGCGACTTCGCCATGATGGCCTTGCCGTTGTCGGCGTTGCCGGTGCGCTTCGCGAGTTCCGCGATCGGAGGGAGTTTCTTGGGGTCGAGCTTGCCCGGAGCGGGGAAGGCGAGCACGGCCTTGTTCCGCAGGTCGGGGAAGGGGCTGTTCCGCATCAGCCTCCCCATATCGGCGAGGAGTTCTTTTGGAGTCGGGCCTTTGGCATGAGCATCGAGGAGCCATTCCGTGCCGGCGCGATTTCCCGCGAGCGCGATGAGGGCCGCCTGCTTCATCGGCAGCGTCCCCTGATCACCGGCGAAGATTCCGCGCGACAGCGATTCGAGAGCCTGCGCACTGTGGGCGGGCACCTTCTGCCCGCGGGCCACCTTCGGCAGCAGTTCGCCGAGGGCTTGGATGCTTGCGATGCTCAGCGGGTTCTCCGGGCTACCCGCGCTGACGAGGGCCGTCACGCTCTTTTCATCCGGGATTTTGCCGAGGGTGCGGATGGCCTCTTTGCGGAGTTCGACGCCGGCCTTCTCGTTCGTGGCGATCTTCGCCACGGCGTCGATGCGATCGACGATGCCGGCGGCGGAGATCAGTTGCAGGCCGACGGCGGCGAAGTTGTCGTCCGCGAGCAGGGTGTCGAGTGCGATGCCGAGTTCCTTGCCCTTCTTCAGTTCTTGCCACTTCGTCGGCAGGAACATCTTCAAACTTTCGAGAGCACGGGCTTTCGTCTCCGGCCCGGCATCGGACGCGAGTACCGACAGCATCGTCTTCCCGGCCGAGAGATCGTCGCTCGAGGCGATGATGTCCACGATGCGGGCCTTCTGCTGCG
>JAYVTJ010000224.1:0-3673 GCA_043774415.1 Fimbriiglobus sp.
GTCGAGTCTGCGAGACCCACCGACCCACAATCGGGCAACGGTGGGGCTCGCAGACTCGACCACACCCTACGGGATCACTGCCCATCCATTTCGACACCGCTCGGCGAACTCTTCGAACCGCCCCTTCACAATCGCCCTTCGGGCATCCCGCATCAGGCGCAGGTAGTACGCGATGTTGTGCAGGCTCAGCAGCATCGGCCCGAGCATCTCGCCGGCGTTGAACAGGTGATGCAGATACGCCCGGCTGTACTCCGTGCAGCACGCGCAATCGCAACCGGACATCAGCGGGGCCGGATCTCGCCGGTGCTTCGCATTCCGCAGTTTCACGGTGCCGGTGTCGGTGAACGCGAGCGCATTGCGACCGCTGCGCGTCGGCATGACGCAATCGAACATGTCGATCCCGGCCGCGACCGCGATCAGCAGATCCTGCGGCCGGCCGACGCCCATCAGGTAGCGCGGCTTCTGGCCCGGCAACAGCGCCGCACACGCCGGGAGTGCCGCGTGCATCGCTTCGGGCGCTTCGCCGACGCTGAACCCGCCGAGGGCGTAGCCGGGGAATTCCATCGGGATCAGCGCGGCGGCGCACTCGGCGCGCAGTCCGACGCTCAACCCGCCCTGCACGATGGCGAACTGCGCCTGCGTCGGATGCGTGTGATGCGCCTTGCTCCGTTCGGCCCAGTGAATCGTCCGGCGGATCGCCTCCCGCATCACGTCGGACGACGCTTCGGCCGGGGGGCACTCGTCGAGTACCATCGCGATGTCGCTACCCAAGTGCTGCTGGATCTCCACGGCCTTCTCGGGCGTGAGTTCCAGAAGCCGGCCGTCGAGGTGCGAGCGGAACTCGGCCCCGGCGTCTGTGATCTTTCGCTTCTCCGCGAGGCTGAAGACTTGAAAGCCGCCCGAATCGGTGAGGATCGGGTGCGGCCAGTTCATAAAGGCGTGCAACCCACCGAGATCGCGGATGAGTTCATCGCCGGGCCGCAGGGTGAGATGGTAGGTATTGCCGAGGATGATTTGCGCACCGATGCCGCGCACCATCGCGGGCGTGAGGCCCTTCACGGTCGCCTGCGTGCCGACGGGCATGAAGATGGGCGTCTCGACGGTGCCGTGGGCCGTGGTGAGGAGTCCGGCGCGGGCGGCGCCGTCGGTGGCATGCAGGGCAAATGTCATCGCGTCCCCAATCGGCCAATTCCGAAATCCGGCTGTCCGAACGCGCCGGGGAAATCGCATCACTAGAATGCCAGCCCGGCAAATCACCCCCCAGATCGAGGATCCCATGGCCCGAACCGACGCCGTCCGCTTCACCGAAGCGGTGGTTTATCTCCGCGGCATCAGCGTCGCTCTGGCGTCCGACGTCACGGTGCAGGCCGGCGGCCGGAGCGACGCGCTGGGGGCGAGCATCTCGCTGGAAGGGGCCGGTTTTTGGAAAGCCGGGCACGGCAACAAGGCCCAGCACGCCGCCGTTCGGGCGCTCATGCTCCTCCAGCGGGTCTACCTGTGCCCGCCCTACACCACGTTCAAGCTCAGCGGCGACATCGACATCGTCAAGACCACCTTCCATACGAAGAGCGAGGAGCAGATCAAGCAGGCGATCCTCTGCTACGTGCCCACCGCGAACCCGACCCTGGAAGGGCTCGCGAAGGCGGCGGAGGCCATCAAGAACCCGGTGGGCGCCTTCAACTGGGAGACGCGGACACGGACCGACCAGTCGCTCGGGCCGAATCCGGTCTGCTTCAACGCCGTCAAACTCTGGCTCTTCAACTCGGGGTTCGTTTCGCTCCGGTGGATGGCCTCCAGCGGGCAATCCATCGACGCGCACCGCGCCAACCTCCACCTCGGGGACGGCAAGATCATCCGCAAGGACGAACTGCTCAACATCCCCCGCGGTCACATGTTCAACTTCCACGAAGCGATCAACAAAGCCGTTTGCCACTGGGGCGTCTCCCTCGGGGGAGGCTGGGCCGCCGGCTCCAACACGACGCCCTTCGCCATCAACGACGGCGCCGAAGTGGCCACGAACTTCCGGACCGGCGGATCGACTTACGGGGAGTTCACGCTGGCCAGTTCCGCCGAAGTCTGCAAGTACAAGTACGGCATGGGCAAAACCCCCGTGCCGGAGATCACGATCCGGCAGATCGACCCGAGCATCGTCGCCACTTACTTCTAACGGTCGTCAGGGGGCGAAGGTCACCGCCGATTCGCCCCCGATGCGGTCCCAGTCCACCCGATCCTTATCGAGCATCGGCAGATCGACCGGCAGCGCTTCCAAGTACTTCGTGGCGGCGCCGGTGTTGAAGACAACGATCTCTTCATCGCGCTTCACATCGCCGCTCTTCAGCAGCTTCTCCAGCACATCGAAGCAAACGGCCGTCTCGGGGCAGATGCCGATTCCCTCCGCCGAACTCGCCCGCACCATCCACGGGGCGATGCTCGCTTCGCTCCCCGCGATCGCTTTGCCCCCGCTCGCGCGGATCGCATCGAGGATCATGAAGTCGCCGACGGCGGCGGGGACACGCAGCCCACTGGCGATCGTCTGGGCATTCGGGAACAAGTCGGCGTGGCGTTCGCCTTTGTTGAAGGCCGTCACAATGGGAGCGCAGCCTTCCGCCTGACAGGAGTAGAACCGCGGCAGCGGTCGCCGTTCGATCCAGCCCAGGTCCATCAATTCGCCGAACGCTTTCGCCATACTGATGAGTCCCGTCCCGCCGCCGGTCGGGTAGAGGATCACATCCGGGAGTCGCCAGCCGAGTTGCTCCGCGACTTCCAAGCCCATCGTCTTTTTGCCTTCGATGCGGTAGGGTTCTTTCAGCGTGCTGAGGTCGAACCAGCCCATCCGCTCGGCGCCGTCCTTCACGATCTTGCCGCAGTCGTTGATGAGACCGTTCACCCGGAACGCCTTGGCTCCGTACAAATGCGGCTCGAACTGACTGACGATGGGCGTATCGGCCGGCATGAAAACGAAGCACTCCATCCCGGCCCGCGCGGCATATGCGGCCGCGGCGCCACCGGCATTCCCGGCCGTCGGCAGCGCGACCCGCGTCACTCCCAGATGCTTCGCCATGCTGATGGCGGCCGTCATCCCCCTGCTCTTGAATGCTCCGGTCGGCAGTTGGCTCTCATCCTTCACCCATAGCTTCGACAGCCCGAGTTGCCCCCCGAGACGCGGGCACGGCAGCAGCGGGGTCATCCCCTCGCCGAGGGTGACCGGTTCGACATCGAACGGCAGTGGCAGCAATTCGCGGTAGCGCCACAGGCTCGGCGGTCGCGAAGCGATCATCGCCGGCGTGGCGAGCCGGCGCACGGCGTCGAGGTCGTAGCGTACCCAAATGGGCCGGCTGGCGTGGAGTCCGTGGAGGACCCCGGCGGGGAGTCGGGCGCCGTCGATGGCCCCTTCGAGATGCGAGACGGTGCTGTTCATCGGGGAAGTGTATGGAGGTGCCGCATCTGGTAGGACGCAAAGCGCCCCCTATAACACGCCGCATCCCCTCCCGATCATCCGCCCGACATTCATCCCGCCCGGATTCCGCCATGATCGCGCCCGCTCCGGACCCCGTCTCCGAGGCTCCATTCGAAGCCCCGCTGCCGCCGACGCCCCTGCTCTGGCGCGCCGGCCTCGCCGCCGGCGTCCTGCTCCTCGGACTCGGCGCCTACGCGCTGCACACCTCGTTCGGCG
>JAYVTJ010000225.1:0-5559 GCA_043774415.1 Fimbriiglobus sp.
GGAGAATCGGCGAATTGTCAGGGCCTCTCCCGGTTTCGACTTCAAATGGGGCATCCCATTCGAATCACATGCTCGCGCAGTTCGCGCACGAGTTCGGCCGGATCGACGGGCTTCGTGAAGTGCAGATCGAACCCGCTCTTAACTTCCTTATCGAGAGTGTTGTAATCGCCGAGCGCCGTCAGGGCCACGAGCAACGGCTGCCGCCCGTGGAGGGCGCGGATGCGGGTCGCCAGTTCGAAGCCATCCATACCCGGCATCGTCAGGTCGAGCACGCAGGCGTCCGGCTGCAGGGCGACGATGTCGGCGATCGCGTCGTCCCCCGAGTAGCGCACATCGGTGTCGGCTCCGTAGATGGCGAGCAATTCCGCCGTGGTATCGGCGGCTTCCCGATTGTCGTCTACGACCAGCACTCGGAGCAAGAGGGGGACATCCATATCGGTGCGGGGCCGGGGAGCGGCGATCGAGTCGGGTTCGGGAGTCATCGGCATCCTCATCGCGATTCGAGGCAAAACTTGCTTCCGGGGGAGTCGCAAACTAGCACGCTCTGTGCCGTTCTACTGGAATCGAGCGTCCGGAGGGGAGGGCGGGAAGCCCCGATTCTGCGTTTCGACCCACTCGGGCATCCGACATGAAAGATCGAAGGTCGATTCCGGTAAAGTCCAGACCTATCTTTACTACAGCGTCTGCCGATTCCTCGCTCGGAGTTTCGCCGATGGTTCGCCTCCTTTCTTCATGCTCGGCTCTTTTCGCAGCGACATTCGCGATGGCGGGGGAGCCGGAGTGGCCCCAGTTCCGCGGGCCGAACGGCTCCGGGATCGCGGCGACCGCGAAGCTGCCCGTCCAGTTCGGGCCCGACAAGAACGTGAAGTGGAAAGTCGCCGCGCCGCCGGGAGCGTCCTCCCCCGTCGTCGCCGGGGATCGGCTCTTCATCACGGCCTTCGACGGCGGCAAACTCTACACCCTCGCTTACAGCACGGCGGACGGCAAAGAACTCTGGCGCACCGAAGCCCCGGCGAAGGCGATCGAAGCTCACCACAAGTCCGAGGGCAGCCCGGCCGCGTCGAGCGTGGCGACCGACGGCAAAATCGTCGTCGCCTACTTCGGCTCGTGCGGCGTCTTCGCCTACGACTTCGCCGGCAAGCAACTCTGGAAGTACGACCTGCCGATGGCCCAGACGGCCGCCGATTTCGGCACCGGAGTTTCACCGATCCTCGCCGACGGCCTCGTGATCCTGCAGCGCGACGAGATGAAAGAGGCGAAGCTGATCGCACTCGATGCCGCCGATGGCAGTCGCAAGTGGGAGACGAAGCGACCGGTTTCGACGAGCTACGGCACCCCCGCGATCTGGGAAACCGACGGCGGCAAGCAGATCGTCTGCGGCGGCTACGGCAAGATGGTCGCCTAAGATCTGAAGCCCGGCGCGGAAAAGTGGAGCATCACCGGGATGCCCTCCGCCTGCTGCACGACGGCCGTGGTCGGCGACGGGATGCTCTTCTTCGCGGGCTGGTCCCCCGGCGATTCCGAAGACAAGGAGTTCAAGATGCCCGCCTTCGACGATCTCCTGAAGCAGGGGGACGCCGACAAGGACGGGAAGATCTCGCGCGAGGAGTCGGAGAAGACGTTCCTGAAGGGCTTTTTCGAGAACAACGACACCGACAAAGACGGCTTCCTCACCCGCGCGGAATGGGACGCCGCGATGAAGCTCATGTCGATCGGGAAGAACTCGGCGTTCGCCGTGAAGCCGGGCGGCAAGGGGGACATCACGAAGACGCACGTCGTTTGGAAGCAGACCAAGGGGCTGCCCTATGTGCCGAGCGCGATCCTCGTCGGCGGCCAGTACTTCATGGTGAAGGACGGCGGCCTGTGCACCGCGTACGAGCCCAAGACGGGCAAGGAGATCTACGCCCAAGAGCGCGCTGTGGCCCAGGGTCGCTACTACGCGTCGCCGGTGGCGGCGAACGGGAACATCTACGTCGTGACACTCGACGACGGAACGTTCACGGTGCTGAAGGCCGGGGCCGCCAGCCCGCAAGTCGTCGCGAAGAATCCGAAACTGGGCGAGAAGACTGCGGCGACGCCGGCCATCGCGGGCGACACGCTCTACGTCCGCACGGCGAAGACGCTCTGGGCCTTCGCCGAGAAGAAGTAGGGAGAGGGGCCCGCTCATATTGCCGCCAAAACGGAGGAGACAGTCGAATCGACCGCTTCTCCGCAGGGGCTTCGGAGGAGGCGGACGCGTCTTTGCCCCCCGGAAAGTTCTTCGCGAAGATCGAGATCGTCGAGGAACCGCCGGTCGAATGGTTCTCAACCGTATAGGTGCAGTGCATCGAGGCGACGGCCGGGCTTGCCATCGTTGAGGTTCCGACCCCTACCGCCGAGACTCTGGCCGGGTTGCGAACCGAAGCGAGCCTGCGGAGCGGGTGGGAAACGCTCGTGCCGATGCGGTCGCGTCTGGGAATCGGCCCATCCAATCGGCGCGGATAGTCACCGCTACCGCGTTCGTCGCCGCGGGAAACCCGCCCTCCTTCCCTCTGTCCCCTTACCGGAGCATGCCTTCCGCGTTTGCGGATACCAAGTCGATATTGGCGGTTTAGGCTCCCATCGCTGCAGAGAGCACGGTCGGAACGGCAACACGCCGAGGCGGCCGAGTTCCATGCACGAACAGCGCTGGCCCAATCGTTGCGGGACCCATTCTCCGCCGGAGCGTTCGAAGAGATCCCGTCGCATGCTTGGCCCGTGCCACGAGCTCCTGCCAATCGCGACAGCATTGCGATCCCACTCGCCTGAGCCATAGACGGCGGAGTGACCGGGTTGGCTCGTTGTAGGTACGACGACAGGAATCGCACCGATGACCACCGCGACGATAGACGGCGGAGTGACCGGGTTGGCTCGATGTAGGGGTCGATCCCCCTGCGGAGCCGGCACTCGCCGTCGCGCCATGCGCCGAAGTTTTCGAAGTGTAATTTGCCGACCGCGAGGACTCGCGCCGCCGGTTCGGCGCAGACCTCGGGTCGGAGCGGGCACACCGGATCGACGGCATCCGACATCCGGACGTGCTCGTTTTCGAACTCATAATTCCAACTGTGTTTCTGCCGATCAGCCCGAGTTCGTTTGCGGGAGTAACTTCTCGAACGTGAGAACAGTTCTCCCCGGCGAGGTCGTGGGGTCATGCAAATCCCGGATTGCTCTCAATTCCGAAGTCGGGCATTTGGCCCGCTTCAATTCGGCCACGACCGTGAGGTCGTGGAAAACTCGAGACGGTTTTCAAATCGCAGAACCAAGGGATCAGCTTCAATTCGGCCACGACCGTGAGGTCGTGGAAAACCCCTCGCATCCTAAATTCAACGACCACAAGCAATTACCACTCCCTTTGCGAGCGGTCGGCCCTCCCACCCCATCACGACTGCACCTTCTCAAGATACATCTCCTCAAAGCGATGGCGGATCGGGATTTCGGACACGCGAGCGGCCGGCGTGTCCGAAATTGCCCGTATCGAATGCGATGTCAAAGAGTTGCGTCGGGAATTCATCCCGCGGCCGATTGCAGCACCTGTCCGCTCGATGGCCTCCGTCCCGGCTCGGACCATCCGATATTATCCGATTCCCGAGGCCGGTCGAGATCGATCACCGATCCGTTTCCTCGGCCGCGAACAATCCGAGTCCCCGGTAGCGACCGGCTCCGACGACCAGCGGTCCGCGTATCGATTGGGGGAAGGTCACGCGGACGTGAAACCTCGGAAAGTGCAGCGGCGGCAGCACGTACTTCGAGGCCAGATCGACCCCGGCCCGGAACCCGACGCTGCGGTATTCGATCCCGCATTGCGCGATTCGGTCGGGCGCCCAACCCGCTTGAACGAATGCGTCGCGCAGGAGACTGATGATGCGACGGTCGAGCCGGTCGAGCAGATGCTTCTGCTCCGCGGCGCTCTTGCCGTCGCGCTCTTTCAGCTTCCGCCGGAGGCCGTCGGGGTCGTCGTAGCCGGGGAGCATGACGGGCGTGACGGTACTCCAGATGCGGGCTTCGCGGATGTAATGCATCACGCCGCGGTCCGACTGCGGAATCAGCGACAGCATCGCTTCGGGTTCGACGGCGCCCTCGCGTATCAATTCGGCTCCGCCGAGGAGCTGGCGGATGCGGGCGATGTCGGAACCGGGCGGGCCGGCGACGAGCACTCGGCGGATGCTTTCGACTTTGAACGGGGTGATGCTCGGCAGCGGCAGGAACTGGAGTCGGTCGTCTGTGGTGGCTTGGCCCGACTTTTCGACGCCGTGGCCTTGGATGAACGACGCGATGCGCTCCGGGGTCCATCCGTTCCGTTCGGCGGCGATCGCGGCGGCGTGGCGCACCATCCCGGCGACGGTGGCGAATCGGCGGACGGTGTCGTACGGTTTGAATCCGCCGGCGTCGGTCGTGAGGATGCTGAACGCGGCGCAAGGCCTCGGGGCGGCGGGTTTGGAATCGGGGGCCGTGGGGCAGTGGTAGCCCACGGTGTGGAAAGCCGAGAGGGGCGGAACTGGAGAAAACGCTTCGCCCGTCAGGCGGGCTAAGAATCGACCGTGACGATCTTGAAGTCCCTTCAGCGTGCCTTCGAGCGGCACCCGCAGAGGCGTCCCTCCGCTCGGCATCGGACGCCAGATGTTGCCCTTGATCGTTGCGGCATCCGCGGCGCCCGATGGCACAACCTTCGCATTGGCCGCGATCATATCGACGCCCCAGCCGAGGTGTGTGGTGCTCCGGGCGGCTGCCGCGATGGCATCGAGATATCCGCGCATTTCGTCGGTCAGCGGGTCGGGCAATTCCCAAATGTAATGGATCGAATCGCCGCCCACCATGCGCGTCGGCACAACGTCCTTCTCGACATTGAGCGACGAAAACTTGGCGTCGTCGCTGCCGCGCGCCCAAGCCGCCGTCACGAGGTCGCCGGCGTTGTTTGGGACGTACATCCGAAAGCCGGTGCGCTCCGGCTGGACGTCGGGCGCGACGATGCTCGGCTCGCGCTGCTGCTCGAGCCAGTGCAGCGCGGGGAAGGCGTACTCCGCGAGCTGGTTCTCGCGCCAGCGCCCGGCGGCCGCGCAGACGAGGGCCTGGAAGATGCGCAGCGGCGACGGGGGCCATTCGGGTTCGCCGCCGTAGCCCCGGCCGTGGAACTGCGGCACGGGATCGAGGAAGCGGACCGTGAGGAGGAACGCGGAAGGCATCAGGTTCCCTCGGGCGTTTCGGCGGCCACGGCGGTGGAGTTCCTACTCACTTTCGCCAGCTTTTTCGTATCGGCTGCAGCTTTTTTAGCAGCAGCCTTCGCAGCGGCAGTATTTTCACTCTCGGCCACGTCAGCTTTTGCCAAGTCCTTGTTAAATACCACCAAAATGCTGTCTTGAGTCACGCTGAATGCTTTAGCTGCGAGGAAAGCGTACTGAAGCGCTTCGGCGTGCGAGATAGGGAACTCTGATCGTGTCCCATCTGAATTCACGAGTGTCAACTGGCGCGGCTTGTCGATGTCCGGCACGAGATTAGGGGCTGTAACGAAATAAGTCCTACAACTCCGGGCCGACGGTATAGCCG
>JAYVTJ010000226.1:0-14269 GCA_043774415.1 Fimbriiglobus sp.
CACTACCGCCTGCGCAAAATCCGGACGTCCGGCGACTTCCGCTACGAAGATCATGAAACTGCTCCTAATTCCCGGCGTGAACGAAGCGACCCGCGACGAGTGCGGCGCCGGCCGATCCGGTGTCCGTCCGCACGATCTTGGCGAGCAGCACCCACTTGCCGAACTCGGGCACCGTCGGGAATGTGACGAAGGCGTGGCCGGTCGCGAGTGCGGCCCGCAAAACGCAGGCGAAGCCGGTGCCCGACACGTCGCGGGCCGTGCCCGCGATCGGCGCGCGGACGGCGAGTTCATCGTCCACGGGGTAGGCGAGCATCGGCAGCTCGGTGCGGAAGCGCGGCGCCCGCCGGCGCTCGTCGGTGTTCTGCACCGCCCGGCGGAACTGTTCGATCAGCAGGACGATCGGCTCGTCCGCCCGCTTCGCTCCGCCCAGCGTCCGGCCGGTGACGGCCACTTCGCGGGCCCCCACTCGGTCGCCCGAAGGCAACTGCACGACCAGCTCGATCCCTTTCCCGGCCGCGCCCGATGTTCCGGCGGACGGTTTCAGGGCGTAGGTGTCGGCCGTCCACTGGACGAGTTCCGAGCCGCGCCGATCGTTGAACGCCCGGAGTTTCAGCAGCGCGAGTTCGGCCGAGAGCTTCACGGGGAACCGGCACGACAGGCGGCCATCCGGGAGGGCGAGCACCAGCCCGGCCGCGTCCGCCGAGGGCCACGATGCCACCGCGAGAGCGCCCGCGCTGCGGAGGAGTGCGTCGGTCAATCGTTCGGGAAACGGGGGCGCGTCTTCCGCGACGGCCTTGTCGGTAAGTCGATCCGAGGATTCGACCGCGCGGACTTCTTCGAGGACCACGCCGGCGGTGGGCGGCGGTCGCAGGGCTGCGAGGAACTCCGTGCAGCTCCCGAAGCGCCGCTCGGGGTCGGTCGCCAAGGCTTTTTGGACCGCGGCCGATTCGCAGGCGTGCAGCGCCTCCCGGTTGTAGCGGAAGCCGATACCGCCGGGGTCGGTGCGCTGCGAGCGGCGTTCCGGAGGCGACCAAGCCCCTGCGAGTTGAAGGAAGATCAGCGCGAGCGAATACTGATCGCCGGCCGCTTCGGGCGCCGCGTAAAGTTCGGCCGGCAGCCACGCCCGATCGCTCCGCGTCCGGTTCAGCAATTCGCCCAAGCCGTAGAGGGCGACGCCCCACGCCGCCCCCCGCCGGACGATGGTCGCGGGGGACAGCAGCCCGTGGGCGAAAGCGTTGCGGGCGAAAAGGCCATCGAGGGCCGCGGCGATCGGCGCCAGCATCGCCCGGATTTCCGAGCGCCGCAGGGCCGGCTGGGCCGAGTTCTTCCGCTCGGCGATTTCGTCCGCGAGCGTCCGGCACCCTTCCGAGACGAGGAACGTCACCGCTTGCGGATTCGGCCGGATGACCGCTTGGAAGGGGTCGCTCGCCGCGAGAGCTTTCAGAACCGGCGCGCACGCCCCGGCATGTTCCGCGGGGATATTCAGCAGGTGGGCGAGGTGAGTTCCGCCGGCGGAATCGCGGACGCGCACGACCCGACCGCGCGGGGTGGCGGGCGATTCGCCGAGGTAGGTGAAGCCGGGATGCGTGCGGTCGAATTCGACGGCCCGATCGCCCGAGGGCGGACCGAGAGGCCCATTCGGCACCGTCGGGTTGAAGCGCTGGGTCGCGTCGGCACTCGCCGATTCGTGGTTCCGCACGAGCGGAGTCACGAGTGCGGGGATCGAGAGCGAGGTATCCGAGAGCGGTGGGCGGGCGGCGGGAATCCGCAGCGTCGCGGTGACCGAGCGCGTCCCTCCGGAATCGTCTTCCCGCAGGAGAGCTTTCACGAAGCTCAGGCAGCTCGAAAACCGGAGGGCCGGGTCTTTGGAGAGCGCCCGTCCCACCGTCGTGCGATCCCGCGCCGGCAGCGCTGTCAGATCGGGTTCGGCCGACGTGTGCTGCATCAGCAGTTGCCGGGATGTCCGACCCGGATACGGGAACACCCCCGTGAGCAACTCCTGGTAGACGAGCGCGAGCGGATATTGATCGGACCGGGCGTGGACGCGGTCGGCGAGGATCTCCGGAGCCACATACTTCGGCGTCAGCCCGCGGCCGAGCTTCGGCTCTTCGCCGCACACCCCCGTTTTGTGCCGCGCCACCAATCCGTAGTCGCCGACCTTAACGTGCCCGCCGAGCAGGAAGAGGTTCGCGGGCTTCACGTCCATGTGCTGCAGGCCGTGCTCGCGTCCGAGCACGTCGAGCGCCTCGGCGGCATCGACCATGTACGAGAGCAGTTCGGTCCGCGGGATGCCCGGCAATCCGCCCGCGCGGCATTCGTCGTAGCGGTGGGCGAGGCTCCGGTCGGCGAGTTCCATCACCATCAGGAGTTCGCCGTCGAGCAACTCGACCCGTTCGAGCGTCATCAGAAACGGATGACGGATGCCTTTCACGCGCTCGAACGCATCGTGTTCCTGCTGGAGGGACGTGCGCTCCGCGGGATCGTCGTCGGGATCTTCGCCGACGAATTTGATGGCCTTGTGCAGACCGCCGGGAGCGAGGCACTTCCAAACTTCGCCGAAGCCGCCGATGCCGAGCGGCGCGAGGAGCCGGTAGCCGGGCAGCGGCTCGTCTCCGACGGAGCGGAGGAAGGTGCGTTCGCGTTGGACGAGTGCAGACATTCGAGACATCGACCCCGGCGCGGGTGCGAGCGGATCCGCCGAGAGCCTAGTTCACGATCTTCACAGATTCCGACGGAATTGCCGACAGTCGGCCCGAGATTTGCGCCGATTCGGACGGGCGCGGAATTGTCAGTCCGGCTGCGAGACGCGGGACAGTTGGTCGAGGATGCGGCCGTAGTCGCCGGTGCGATCCGACGACTCCCCGGCCCGGTTCATCCGGCGGTTCGGCCAGTTGACGAGATTGAGGTGATCTCCGGCCCAGATGTCGGTGCGCTCGCCCCAAGTCGCCGAGGCCACCGACACGACGCCGTCGTTCGCCCCTTCGGCTCGCCCCACGATCCGCGAGGTCATCCGCCAGCCCGCGTTCAGCCAGTCCTGTTCGCAGATCCCGGCGATGCTGAAGTACCGCACCCCCGGCACATCGGGCGTCGTCTCGTTGAACTGCCGGCAGCTCTCCGTGGTCAGTTCGAAGAACGCGCGGTCGGGGATGCCGGCCCAGCGCAGAATCGGGCAGACGTAGCGCGACCAGCACGAGATGCCCCAGTCGGCGAGGGCCGTGCCCCGGTGCGGGGTGCCGACGGTGGTGAGCGAGAGGACCTGACTCTCCATGCCGAGCCGAGAGATCATGTAGCGCGCGTCCAGCCCGCCCTGGCTGTGGCCGATCAGGTGGAACGGCTGCGGGCCGAGTTCGCGGAGGAGGATCGTGCGCAGTTCGAGTGCGCGCGTGCTGACGCTGGCGGTGGGAGTGACCTGCGGGGAGAGGACGCGATTGCCGCTCGCTTCGAGGTAGGGCTGGATGCCGGGGAAGTAATCGCACACGGCGGCACCGCGGCGCCGGGGCACCAGCCGACTGAATCCGCTCAGGCCGTGGACGAGGACGACGGGGGCATTCAAACGGGGCGGCACGATCACTGCGAGCGATCCTTCCAAGGGTTCGACAGTCGCGGGCAAAAGCCCTACGATGTCGCCAAAAGCCCGCGCGGGAACGCGCGGCGGTCGGGGACGAAAAGCGCCCCGGCTGTCGACCGAAAGCGGTTGAGCACCATAATACCTTCACGGGGCCGTCGCAATGATTCTTTCTATCGCGGAATCCGGAAAAACCCGCATCGGCTGGATCGGCACCGGCGTCATGGGCCGCTGGATGTGTGGCCACGCCATCGGAAAGGGCTTCGCCGCCACAGTTTACAACCGAAGCCCGGACAAAGCGCAGCCGCTCGTCGAACTCGGCGCCAAGCTCGCAAAATCGCCGAAAGAAGTCGCCGAGGCGAGCGATGTCGTCTTCGCCATCGTCGGCTTCCCGAAGGACGTCCGCGAAGTTTTCCTCGGCCCGGACGGCGCCCTCGCCGGCAGCAAGCCCGGCACGATCCTCGTCGATATGACCACGAGCGAGCCGAGCTTGGCCGTGGAGATCGCCTCCGCCGCGAAGGCCAAGGGCGTCTATTCCCTCGATGCTCCCGTCAGCGGCGGCGATGTCGGCGCCAAGAACGCGGCGCTCTCCATCATGATCGGCGGCGATGCCGAGGTCGTCGCGGCGGTGGCGCCGATCTTCGGGGCGATGGGCAAGACCATCGTCCATCAGGGTGGCCCCGGCGCCGGCCAGCACACGAAGATGGTGAACCAGATTCTGATCTCCTCGAACATGGTGGCGCTCTGCGAAGCGCTGCTCTACGGCTACAAGGCGGGGTTAAATCTCGAGACGGTCTTCCAGAGCGTGAGCGTCGGTGCGGCCGGGAGCAAGGCGCTGGAGGTGCTCGGGCCGCGCATCCTCGCCCGCAACTTCGAGCCGGGCTTCTACGTCGAGCACTTCATCAAGGACATGGGCATCGCCCTCGCCGAAGCCGAGCGCATGAACTTGGCGCTCCCCGGCTTAGGTCTGGCGAAGCAGCTCTACGAGAGCGTCCGCGCCCAGGGCTACGGCCGCAAGGGGACGCAGGCTTTGATGCTCGCGTTGGAATCGCTGAGCGGCATCAAGCGGTGAGAGTCTCCGTAGGGTGTGGTCAAGTCTGCGAGACCCACCGTTAGGCGATGGCAATAGTGGGTCTCGCAGACTCGACCGCACCCTACGGCGCATCCGCAATCAGCTCCTCCGCGAGCGCCAGCAGCGCGGTGCGCTCCTCATCGGCGTGATTCTGCAACTCGCTCCCCAAGTAGTCGCGCACTGTCTCCGCGAACGACTTGCTCCGGTCTGCCTCCGCTGGGGCGAGCGACGGACCGAGCGCGCTCTGCTCCGTCCAATCGCGGGCGTACCACCTGGGGAAGATCGTCGCCAGTTCCTTGAGCGTCCCCTCCAGGCTGTCCTTCCCCGCCGTGTAGCGCACGTGCAAGTTCACCAGGTCGGGGCACGGCTCCGGGTATTCTTCCTTCAACCGCGCCAGGTCGGTCTCGGGATCGTCGATCGCCACTTCGTACACTGGCGTACTCGGCAGCGGCAGCACGCGGATGTCGCCCACCAATCCATTCGGACCGAGTTCGAAGACGCAGACGGACTTGCTGTCGGTCGCTTCGCCGAGATCCATCTTCTCGATGCTGCCCGAATACCGGATGTGCTCGTGCCCCAGAAATTGCGGCTTGTGGATGTGCCCGAGCGCGACGTAGGCGAACTGCTCGGCGAAGGTCTGCCCATTCACCACCGCATCCTCCTGCGGCGTGATCCGGAAGAGCGATTCGCCCACCACGGCGCCGAAGACGTTGGCGTGCGCCGCGAGGACACTCGGCGCATCGCTGCGGTAGTTCGGGTGCTGCCGCAGGGTTTGGATGGCATCCTCGAAGGCCCGCACCAGCAGGCGGTTCTTCTCTTCCGGGTCGGTGTACTTCTGCCCGGCCGCGCCGACGAGGTAGCGCGTCGGTGTCGGGTAGGGCATGAGAATGAACTGCACTTCGAAGTCGCCGCTCGGATCGCGCAGCCGCAGGAACGTCGGGTCGGCCGCGAGGTAGAGGCGACCGGGCGGGACGAGTTCGCCACTCGCGCCGCTGCCCGGCGCGGCCAGGCCCATGGCGTTGAGCAGCGTCTGGCAGAAGTTCTCGTTGTCGTGGTTGCCCGTGAGGGTGAGCACGGTGCCGCCGCGACCGAGGAACTCGGCGAAGACGCTCTGCCAGTGGGCGATAGTTTCGCGCAGGGCATCGGCCCGCGCGAGTTCGCTGAAGAGATCCCCGGCGACGATGAGCACGTCGATGGCTTCGGATGCGCAGAGCGCGGCGACGCGCTCGACGGCCCGGCGCAGGTCGTCGGTGCGGTCGATGCGCCCGAGGCGGTCGTTCAGGTGCCAGTCGGCGGTGTGGAGGAGTTTCATGGAGGCAGATATCAGCGTGCGATCGAAGCGAGGTTTGCCGACAGAATTACACGAACCACCAGAGCAGTCCCAGAGCGATCAAGAAAAGGATTAGGATGGGACTCGTGAAGAACAGTGCGTTCCCGAACCAGTTGACGACTGCTTCGTCGAAGTCTCGCCGTTCTTGACGGGTGGATTGCTGCCGGCGAAACTTAACATCGGCGGCACCGAACCAGAGCCAGAGTGTCACGAGCGGGATCAGTGATAGTAGTGCCCAACCCCAGCCGACTGACCACAACCACCAAGCCACTCGAATACTGATGGCATGCAGCGCGATCAATCCGACTATGCCGGGTAACCAGAAGATCCCCGGGCACAGAGAGATGGAATCGGCAGGCCGAGTGAAATCGGCCGGGCAACATCGAAACAGGCAGATCGGATTGATCTCCTGCCAGTAGGTAGGCGGCGTATCCGTATCCATTTCGTGATCTCTCCACATCCAAAATCGTACCGTCTCTCACTTCCCCCGCGGTTCCACGCCCCACAGGTTGCGGATGAAGAAATCGGCCCGGCGACGCTGGCCGTAGGGGGTCTCGCAAGCTCCATGGCCGGCGCCAGGCACCAGCAGCAGATCGAAATCCTTGTTCGCCTTGATCAGCGCGTCGGCCACCTGCATCGTACTCGCGGGGTCGACGTTGCGGTCGAGTTCGCCGACGACGAGCATCAGCTTTCCCTTCAGATTCTCGGCCTGCGTCACGTTCGACTGCTCTTCGTAGTGCTTGCCGACGGGCCAGCTCATCCAGAGTTCGTTCCACCAGATCTTGTCCATGCGGTTGTCGTGGCAGCCGCAATCGGACACGGCCACCGTGTAGAAGTCGCCGAAGGCCAGGAGCGCCCGCGTGCTGCTCTGCCCCCCGGCGGAGCCGCCGAAGATGCCGACGCCCTTGCTCAGATCCATTTCGGGGTACTTCTTCGCGGCCGCCTGAATCCACGGGATGCGGTCGGGGAAGCCGCTGTCTCCGAGGTTCTTCCAGCAGACGTCGTGGAAGGTCTTGCTGCGCCAGTTCGTGCCCATGCCGTCGATCTGCACGACGACGAAGCCGAGTTCGGCCATCTTCGCGGAGCTTCCGTGGCCGGGGTTGAAGCTCTTGGGAACGTGATGATCGTGCGGCCCGGCGTAGATGGATTCGATCACCGGGTACTTCTTCTTCGGGTCGAAGTTCGTCGGCCGGTGGATGAGCCCGTAGATGTCGGTCTTGCCATCGCGCCCTTTGGATACGAAGCGCTCGGGCGGCTTCCAGCCTTCCTTCTCGAGCGCGACCGTGTCGGCCTTCTCCACCTCGAGGATTTTCTTGCCATCGCTCGTCCGGCGCAGTTCCGTCACCGGGGCGAGATCAACGCGACTGTGCGTCACGAGGTAGTGCTTGCCGTCAGGCGAGAAGCGCGGTGCCGTGTGCGTGCCGTCGCCGTCGGTGAGGTTCACGAGGCCGGTGCCATCGAACTTGATGCGTGCGAAGTGGACGTGATACGGATCTTGCCCCGGATGCTGCCCGACGGTCTGGAAGTGGATCTCCTTCTTCTCGACATCCACCTTGTCCACCCGGCGCACGGCCCAGTCGCCCTTCGTGATGGCCTTCGCTTTGCCGGTAGCGCGATCCACCACGTAGAGGTGGTTCCAGCCGTCACGCTCGCTCATCCAGAGGAGTTCATCGGTCGCGTCGAAGTGCTGGAGGTAGGTCTTGTTCGCGTAGTCGAAGAAGGTCTTGCACTCCTCGTTGACGACGGCCGCGACTTTGCCGCTGGCCGCGTCCATGGCGAGGACGCGCATGACCGTGTGCCCGCGCCCGTTGTAGAAGAAGTAAAAGCGCTTGCCGTCGGGCGACCAGTGTTCGTGCGACACGGCCCAGGGGTTGGGGAAGAGTTCATCCGAGACTTTGACTTCCTTCGCCGCGGCGACATCGAAGAGGTGCGGCTTCGTCAGCGGGATGGCGTCGCCCGGCTTGAGGTAGAAGTAGGTACTCGTCTTCGGCTGGAGTTGGTCCTTGGGGCTGGTCTCGACGAGCGTGACCTTGCGATCCCCCCCTGCCTTCGTCTTCAGCGCGATGAACTTCGCCGAATCGGGCGACCAGATGATTCGGCCGTACGAATCGTCGGCCTTGCCGTCGGTACTCAGCTTCGTTTCGGTCTTTTCGGTGGTGTCGATCAGCACGACGTTGGAATTGCGGATCGCCACCTGCCATTTGCCATCGGGCGAAGTCCCCGAACCGCTGCTCGGGCGTCGCTGCGCAACGGGGTATAGGGTTTGGGGTCTGGGGTTTGGGATGAGAGCATTTTCCCAAACCCCTGACCCCACACCCGATACCCTTGCGATCTTCGGCGCCGCCGCGACGACTTCGCGCATCCCCTTGGCGACATCGACGACCACGTACTCTTTCTTCCCCTCCGAAAGGGCGATCGCGTACCAGAACTTCGTGCCGTTGTCGTACCACGTCGGTTCGACGGAGTTGCGCGTCACCTTGCCGGCGTAGCGCTTGCCGAGCCCGGCGGCGCGGTCGAAATCGGCCTGAGTTCCCTGCGCGAGCAGCGGCGCGGGAAACGCGAGAATCGCGAGGCAAACGACAGAGCGCATCATCGTCGGGATTCCGAAGGGGATGAGAGAATCACTTGGGCGGTACCGGCGCTACACCTTCGCCTTCCACTTCGCGCGGATGGCGGCGGGGATCGCGGGCAGCCCGAGGATTTCGACGGCGGCCCCGAGGTCCGCGGCGGCCTTCGGCATCCCGTAGACGACGCTCGTCGCCTGGTCCTGCGCGATGGTGTGCCAACCCGCCTGCTTCAGACTCAGCAGGCCACTCGCGCCGTCACCGCCCATGCCGGTGAGCAGCACGGCGACGCCGCCGTCGGGCCAGTTCAATCGGGCGCTCTGGAAGAAGACATCGACGCTCGGCCGGTAAGGGTACGTCTTCGGATCGGGCGTGTAGTGCAGCGCCCGCCGGTTCGTGACGACGAGGTGGTCGTCGGACGCGGCGACGTAGACGCGTCCCGCTTCGAGGCGGTCGCCGCTGCGGACCGCCTGCGTCGGCAGGCCGATGCGGGCGCCGAGCCATTCGGCGAACCCGGTGGCGAACGCGGCCCCGATGTGCTGCACGACCACGATGGGGCCGGGCGCGGGCGAACCGAGCGACGCGAGTATGCGCGCCACGGCGTCGGGTCCGCCGGTGCTCGCGCCGAGTACGAGCATCGGGGTGCCGCGCGAAGTCGTGTCTCCGAGGATGGGGTGGAAGCCGGACATCCCCGTGGAGACGGCGTTCGCCGCGGGCTTCCTCGATTCGGCGAGCTTGGCCAGCCGTGCAAGGAGCGGTTCCGCTTCGACGATCGCGCCGCCCGCTCCGAGCGAGGGCGTGCGCACGGCGTCGAGGCCGCCGGCGCTCAGCGCTTCGTACACCTTCGCGTGGTTCGTGCGGACGCTCGACGTGACGATGAGGATCGGGCAGGGATTCGCGACCATGATGCGGCGGGTCGCCTCGGCCCCGTCCATGACGGGCATCACGAGGTCCATGAGGATCGCATCGGGCCGATCGGCGGCGGCTTTGCCCACGGCGTCGGCGCCGTCGGCGGCCACCCACGCGATGCGGTAGTCGGCGCACGATTCCACCACGCGGCGGAGGACCGCCACGGCGAGGGGCATATCGTTCACGATGGCGATGCGCATCATGCTCGGGCCGTTCCGATGAGGGCGACGACGGCGTCCATGTAAGTGCTGTCGTGGAAGCTGCCTTTGGTCAGGTAGTAGTTCGCCCCGACCTCGAGCCCGCGCAGGCGATCCTCGCCGCGGTCCTTGTACGACACGATGACGACCGGGAGCTGGGAGAGGCGTTCGTCGTCGCGGATGCGCTTCACCAGTTCCAGCCCCGTCATGCGGGGCATGTCGATGTCGCTCACGAGCAGATCATACTGCGCCGCCCGCACTTTGTTCCACCCCTCCTGCCCGTCCACGGCCACGTCCACATCGTAGCCGTGGGCGCGCAGCAATTGCCGCTGCACCTCGCGCACCGTGATGGAATCGTCCACCACGAGCACGCGCTTCTGGGCGCGGGCCTTCGGCGCCTCCCGCTCGGCGCGGCGCAGAGTCCCCTGCTGGATGTACTGATCCATCGACCGGAGCAAGTCTTCGACATCGGCGATGAGCACGGGCGAACCGTCGTCGAGGATCGCGGCCGAGCTGATGTTCGGCACTTTGCCCAGTCGCGGATCGAGCGGCCGGACGACGAGATCCTGCTCGCCGCGGAACGAATCGACGATGAGGCCGTAGGTGCCGGAGACATCGCCGATCAGGAGGACACTGAGGTCGTCGCTCCCCGCGGCGACCGCGTCCACATCCATCAACTGCGCCGCGAACGCGAGGCCGACGTTCGTCCCGTCGACGGTGGCGAACTGGCAGTTTTCGAGCGAGCGCACATCGCGCCGCGGTACGCGGATGAGCCGGTCGACCCGGGCGTGCGGGAAAGCGTACGGCTCGCCGCCGATGTCGGCGAGCACGGCGCGCACCACCGAGAGCGTGAGGGGCAGCAGCAGATGGAAGGTCGTGCCGCGCCCGGCGATGGTCGAAACGTGGACCGTCCCGCCGACGCGGTGGAGGGTGTCGTGGACGACATCGAGTCCGACCCCGCGACCGGAGAGTTCGGTCACTTCGCCCGCGGTCGAGAAGCCGGGGAGGAAGAGGAATTCGAGGAGTTCGCGTTCGGTGAGGCGGTTCGCGATATTCGCCGGGGCGAGGCCGCGCTCGCGGACCTTCCGGCGCACGCTCTCGATATCGATGCCGGGGCCGTCGTCGCGCACCGTGATCGAGAGCATCCCGCTGCGGTGGCGGGCTTCGAGCGCGATGACCGCTTCCGCCGGCTTGCCGTTGGCGAGCCGGATCTCGGGCGTTTCGACGCCGTGATCGACGGCGTTGCGGAGGAGGTGCGTCAGCGGGCCTTCGAGCTTTTCCAGAATGTCGCGGTCCACTTCGGTAGTTCCGCCGACCGAGTCGAAGCGGACCTGCTTGCCGAGCTTGCGGGCCGCATCGCGGACGAGCCGGGGGAAGCCCTGTCCGCCATCGGAGAAGGGGCGCATGCGGCTGGCGATGACCTCGCGGTAGAGCCGCGTGTTCAGATCCTCGGCCTGCCCCGCGTGATCTTCGAACTCGCCGACGCGCTTGAGCAGGAGCTGCCGGGTTCGGGCCGCCTCCTTGCGGACCAGCGTCATTTCGGAGGTGAGCGTCTCGGCGGGGAGACCATCGACGAACCCCTGCGCGACGCGGTCCATGTGGGCGGCGAGCCGATCGTGCTGCTTGCGGAGATCGTGCAGCGAGCCGGCGAAGAGCTGGAGCCAGCGCGCCTGCACGAGCGATTCCCCCGCGAGGCTCATGAGTCGGTTCAAGCTCTGCGCGGTGACGCGGACGACCGGTTCGGCGAGTTCCGGACTCGGAGCGGCGTCCGAAGCGGAACTCGCCAGAGTTCCGACGCCGATCATCGATGGAGGGGCAATCGGAAGTCCGGCGACTTCCACTACGGGTGAGGTCTCCCCCCGCGCGATCGCGGCGCACGCGTCGCGCAGCACCAGCGCTTGCGGACCGCGCGTCCGCACCCACTCGCCCAAGTCCGCATCGGCCAGGGCCGCGAGCAGATCGGCCGCCTGCAGCATCGTGTCGATGGCGTCGGCGCCCAGCTTCAAACTGCCGGCTTGAGCCGCGACGAACGCCTCCTCCAAATAATGGGCGAGTTCCACGGCGGCATCGAGACCGACGATCCGCGTCGCGCCCTTCAGCGAATGCGCGGCCCGCATCAGCGGTTCGATGCGCTGCGGGTTCGCGGAATCGCGCTCGAGATCGAGCAGCCCCTGAGTCAGGGTCGCGCCGTGACTGCGGACCTCCTCGCGGAACAGTTCGAGCAGTCCGGAGTCGATGTCGAACGCGGGAACGATTTCCTTCGGAGCCGCGAGCGTGAGCGACCGGTCGCTTCGAATTGAAGGTGTGCTCGGTCCTTCGAGGTGCGCCGCGATGCTCTCGAAGATCGCCGAGTAATCGCCATCGCTCCGCGTCCCCAGTGCGCTCTCCAACTCGGCCGCGATGTCGGCGAGTCCACTCTCGCCCATAATCCGTGCCGCGCCGCGGATCGTGTGCGCCGCTTGGCTCCGATCATGCGCATCGCCGCCCTCGCGCAGGATGCGCAACTGCTCGGTCACTTCCGTTAGGAAAAGTTCCCGCATCGGATCGGCTTCGTCGCTGTCGCTCATCGGAGTTTCCCCCGCAGCGTTTCGAAGAGCCGCTCGTCGTCGAGAAGGCCGACCGAGTGACCCTCCCACGCGAAGACGCCGCGGGCGAGGTGCCGCGCGGCGCGGCCGACCGTGGCGGGGGGCTGCCCGATCGCCGCGAGCGGCAGCCGGTGGACCTGCTCGATGGAATCTACGGCGAAGACCCAGCGCTCGGACTCGCGCCGCACCACGAGCATGCGCTCGGCCCGCGCCGCTTCGGGGGCGGGGAGACCGAGCACCTTCCACAAATGGGCGCAGAGCGTGAGTTCGCCGCGGATGTTGACGAGGCCCGCGAGGGTGCCCGCCCGGTGCGGGATGCGGTGAACCGGCTTCGCGGCCGTCACTTCCGCGAGCGCGCTCAGCGGCAGCGCCAGCCATTCGTCGGCGAGCCGGAAGATCAGCAGGCCCACGAGGTCGGCGACTTCCTCGTCCGCCGGTTGCGCGAGGCGCTGCGTCCATTCGTCGAGGTAGCCGGGCGGCGACGGCGCATCGAGGAAGCGCCGGCCCGCCGCGGAGAAGACGGGGCAGTTCTGACAGTGGACGACCGGCGGCAGCAGCGGGCAGCTCCGGTCGCCGCGCACGCCGAGGTGGTTCCAGCAGTCGCTCGGAGTTCCCGCCGGCGGGCCGGCGCTCGCGTTCAGTGCGATCATCCCCCGGCCTCCGGGGATAGGCGGGCGAGGCGGGCGCGGTACAGTTCGGCGCGCTCGGTATCGCGCTTCGCCTCGGCGATGAGCAGCCCGTGCGCCAGGGATTCGCGGTGCAGCGGGTCGAGGTAGAGCGCCTTCCGGAAGGCGTCGGCCGCGGGGTCGAGTTTGCCGTCCGCGCCGAACACGACCCCGAGCAGGCAGTAGGCTTCGGCCGACGGCGCGATCGCGACAACGGCTTGACACTCGGCGAGCGCCTCCGCGATCTTCCCCGAATCGGCGAGGGACGCGGCCTTCGCCAAGCTCGGTGCGGGACGGATTCCGCCACTCGGTGACACCGGCTTGACCGGCCGCGCACCCCCCGACGGCGGCGCCGCTCGCGGCCGGAGTTCGGATCTCGGATCCAGCCCCGCTTTGCGCTGGAAGAGGAAGCAGCCATCGGGACCGACCGACTCGAACTTCGAGCCGAAGAGGTTGCCCGCCTCGGCGTGGCCGACGGCGAGCAGCCCGTCCGCCGCGAGCAGCCGATCGAGCACATCGAGGGCCGCGCGCCGGGCCTCGGGCGTCAGGTAGATCATCAGGTTCCGGCAGAGGACGCAGTCGTAGCGCCCGCCTTCGGGGATCCACGACGGCGCATCGAGGAGGTTGCCGACGCGGAAGCGCACGAGCTTGCGCATCCCCGGGTCGATTTCGAACTGCTCGCCGACCGCGGTGAAGTGCCGCGCGCGCTCCTCGGCCGGCGTCTCCCGGAAGGAGAACTCGCGGTAGCGCCCGATCCCCGCGGCCGCGATCGCCGTGCTGCAGAGATCGACGGCGTCGAGGCTCCACCCGCCCGGTGACAGTCCGCTGTCGGTGAGCGCCATCGCCACGGAGTACGGCTCTTCCCCCGTGCTGCACGGCAGGCTGAGAATCCGGAAGGGCTTCGCCCCGGCGCGCTCGCGGATGTGCTTCACGAGCGCGGTGTAGAGTTTGCCGCCGCGGAAGAACCACGTCTCGGGGATGATGATCGCATCGACGAGAGTCTGGAATTCCGCGGGATCGCGGGCCAATTGCTCCGCGTACGCCTCCGCCGTCCCCGCTCCCAGCACCCGGACGCGCACCTCGACCGCGCTCGGCAGCGCGGCCGTCCCCAGGGACTCCGGCAGCAGGCCGGTGCGCGTCGAAATCAGTTCCCGGATGCGCGCGAGGCTCATCGCCGCACCTCCGGATCCGGATACCAGAGGCGTTCGAGATCGGCCGCCGGGAGGATCTTCGCCGGGTCGAGCAGCCGCAGGATGCCGGACTCGTCCGCGAGGATGCTGCCGAGGCCGAGGCCGCCGGGCGTGAGACCCTGCGTGATCGTCGAGAAGCCCGATTCGAGCGTCCGCAGTTCGGAGACGCCGCTGGTCAGCAGGCCGAGCAGC
>JAYVTJ010000227.1:0-6325 GCA_043774415.1 Fimbriiglobus sp.
GCGGCCTCGGCGCGATGCTGCGCTTGCAGTCGGCGACTGCCTCGGCCTGACCTTCAAGCGTTTTGGCGCAATACCCCATCGACGATCACCACGTCTGCATTGCACGAGCTCCAGCCGGCGCTGGTCGCGGTTCCGCAGCCATGAGAGGAACTCGACCGAGTTGCCCACCGTGGCCGACAGCAACAGCAGCCGGATGTGCCGGGGCAAGAGCGACAACGTGAATTCCCAGACAATGCCCCGTTCCATGTCGGCGAAGCTGTGGAATTCGTCCATCACGACGGCGGAGACGTTCGAGAAATCGAAGCCGTCTTGATGGAGCAAGCGGTTCAGCAGGATCTCGGCCACGACGACGAGCACCTTCGCCTCGGGGTTCACCTTGCGGTTGCCAGTGACCAACCCGACGGCATCGCGCGGGAAGCCCCAGCTCTCGGCGGAGGCCTGCATCTCGTGGAACTTCTGTTCGGTCAGGGCGATGAGCGGCGTCGTGTAGTAGGCCACGGTGCCGGTGTGCAGCGCTTCGTAGAGTGCGGCCTGCGCGATGAGGGTCTTGCCCGTGCCGGTGGGCGCGCACACGAGCACGCCCATCTCGGACGTGAACCACGCGAGCAGCGCTTCCTCCTGCACCGGGTAGGGCGGGTATGGCAACTGCTCGAAGTACCGGGTCGCCAGTTCGTCGCGCGTCGGGGGCATGCCGCTCTCGGGAACCGGGTGATCGTTCCCGAAAGGTTAGCAGAATCGGCTCAGCGGGGCGATTCGACCGCGCCGCGCCGGCGGCGGAGGGCTTCGACTCCCGCGATCAGCGCGACGACGACGGCGATGCCGCCGAGGCCGAAGAGGACTTCGCGCCGGTTCGGCCCGAAGCCTTCGGAGCGCTCCGAATCCAGCTCGCCGCGCTCGAGGAGTTTGATCGCGCCGTCCTTCCGCTTGCGGATCTCGAATTCGTCGTAGAGTTCGCCGTCGGCGGTGCGCGCTTCGAAGCGGAGTCGATCCCCGTCGATGCGGATGAGCTGGTAGAACTGCTTCTTCTCGGCGCTCGCCACCATCCACGGTTGCACGTTGAGGTCGTACTGCTTGGGCCCGCTCACCGAGACGACGTAAACGGCCCCCTTCCGGTCGTAATCCTGCGCTCCGCGGAGTGCGTTGTCGTCGCGCATCAGCCCGCTGCGGCCGTAGCTGTGGTCGTGTCCCTGGAGCACGAGATCGACTTCGTAGCGGTCGAAGAGCGGCCGCCAGAACTTGCGGACGGCCTTGTCCGGATCGCCCTGGGCCCGGCCCTTCGCCGTCGAGTAGAGCGGCACATGGAACGTCACGACGGTCCAGCGATTCGGGTTGTCCTTCAGCGCGCGGTCGAGCCACGGCACCTGATCCTCCTGGCGCTCCATCGAGTTCAGACAGATCACGCGGACGCCCTGCACGTCGAGGTAGTAGCAGGTCTCTTCCAGCCCCGGCGGGCCGTGCGTCGGCAGCGTGAACTGGGCCCGCCAGTGCGGGGCGACGATGGCCGGGCGCGCCTTCTTTTTCTCGGCGAGGCCGCCGCCGAGGATGGCGTCGCGCGCATCGGCCTTCAGCTCTTCGACAGTCTTGGGCGGCGATCCGTATTCGTGGTTCCCGGGCGACGGGATGCTCGGGATCGTGCCGTTGATCCACCCCGCGGCCGTGTGCCATTCGCCCCACTGGCTGTCGCTGGTGCCGCTGCTGATGAGGTCGCCGGCGTGGAGGATGAACTTCGCCCTCGGCATGTCCGCGTAGGCCTGGCGGATGAGCCGCGACCAGTGCCGCTTGATCTCGTCTTGGGCATCGCCGACGTAGATGAAGCCGAACGGCTCCGGCTTTTCGCTCGCCGTTTCGAACTGGAACCATTCGCTCCAGTGGGGCTTCCCGCCGACCCGGTAGACGTACTTGGAGGCGGGCTTCAAACCGGTGAATGTGACGCTGTGGTAGTTGGCTTCGTTCGACGACGTGACGAGCAGTTCGGTCTTCGCTGTGGAGTTCCTCGCGCCGGCGCCGGACGCATCTTTGCTGCTGAGGGGATCGAAGCTCGGACCGGGGGCGCTCTCCGCGATCTGGCCGATGCCTTCCTTCACGCCCTTCTCGGTCCGCCACGTCACCGATTGCGTCGTCGCGGTGTCGCCGCTCCAAGTCAGGATCACCCGATCCGGGATCGCCGTGGGATTCTGGGCCGAAACGGATCCCGCGACGGATGCGACCAGGATCGAGGCGAGCAAGGAAGATTTCATCGGCGCGGCTTGGAGAGTGGATCGCGGGGCAGTTCGTTCTACCCCGATTCGCGGGGCGAGCGCGGGAAATGCGTTCGGATTCCCGCGCGCTCACCGCATCCCGTCCCCTTTCGCCTTCAAGTCGGTGGACCCGCGGATGAGCACCGTCATTTTCAGCGCGGCCGCTTCGGCCCACTTGCTCTCGGGGGCCAGCTTCAGCACTTTGTCGAAGCAGACGGCCGCCTCTTTGCTCTTCCCCTGCTGGAGCCACGTTTCGCCGAGGGCGAAATAGGTCGCGGCGTTGCGCGCGTCGAGCTGCTCGGCGGCGAGCATCAGCTTCGCGGGATCGCCCTTGAGCTTCGCGACGAGCAGTCCGGCCTCTTTCGCCGCGACATCTTCGGCGAAGCCCTCGCGGATGCGCTCGCACCATTCGAGGCACTCCCCGAGGCGTTCCGTCTGATACGCATCCTTCGCCAAGCTCAGCATTTCGCGCGCGGATTGAACGGGGATGAGTGCGGGTTTCGCCGGGGTCGGAGCTTTCGCGATCGCGATCGCCGGCACGCCGGGCATGGTGTCCAGAGACTTTCTCACGTTCTCGGCGAACTGGTCGGGCGGCAGATAGCCCGCGAGGAAGCCGTAGATTTTGCCGTCCGGCCCGGCGATGGCCGAAGTCGGGTAGACCGTCACTTTCATGGCGCGGGCGAACTCGGGATCCTTCGTCGCGTCGATCTTCAGCGGGATCATCTTTGCATTGATGAGAGCCGCGATCACGGGATCGGCGAACGTGTGGCTCTCGAGCTTCCGGCAGTAGACGCAGTCCTGAGAGCCGATGACGACGAGCAGCGGCAGTTTCTTGGCTTCGGCTTCCTTGCGAGCGGAGGCGTAGTCGGTGCGCCAGGTGATGGGATCGGCTCCGGAGGCGGGCCCGGCGGCTGCGACGAGGCCCAAGAGGCCGACGAATCGGGCGACTCGCAAAAGGGGTGAAATCATATGCGATCCTCGGAGGGGCCGGGCATGCCGCCTCGGGTGAACCGAATCGCAATCCTTGCGAGTTGGGCCGAAAATCCCTGGCGACCGCCGACCGCGATCCCCGCCTCAGGCGCGGGGGTGTGCCTTGTGGTAGCTCTGCTGCATCCGCGCCGTCGTCACGTGCGTGTAGACCTGCGTGGTCGCGAGGCTCTTGTGGCCGAGGAGTTCCTGGACCCCGCGGATGTCGGCGCCGTTGTCGAGCAGGTGCGTCGCGAAGCTGTGTCGGAGCGTGTGCGGGGTAGTCCGGGGATCGAGGCCCACGCGCTTCAAGTGACCTTCGAGCAAGCGGCCGACGCTGCGCGTCGTCAGCCGGCCCCCGGATTTGTTCAGGAAGATCGCCACCGTGACGGCCCCGACAGTCGCCAGCAGTTCGCGGCGATCGTCGAGCCAGGCGGTGAGCGCCGCGATGGCCTGATCGCCCAAGAGCGCGAGCCGTTCCTTCTTCCCTTTGCCGCGGATGAGCAGCACACCGTCGCCGAGGTCGGCGTCGTCGAGGTTCAGCCCGCAAAGTTCGGAGACCCGCAGCCCGGCGGAATAGAGCGATTCGAGCATCGCCCGGTCGCGCCGGCCGAAAGGAGTGTGCACCGAGGGCGATGCGAGCAGCCGGCGGATGTCTTCGACCGTGAGGAAGTGCGGCAGCGTTTTATTCAGGCGCGGGCTGCGGAGCGCCTCGGCCGGGTTGCTCGCGATGGTCCCCTCGCGGCAGAGGAACTTGCCGTAGGTGCGCACGGCGGCCAAGCGCCGGGCGATGGTCGTCTTGGCGTAGCCCTGCTCGTGCAGCCAAGCGAGGAAGGCGCGCAGGGCGCGGGTGTTCCAATCGCGGGATTCGAGTGAATCTTTCTTGAGGTGGTTGCGCAGGAATTCGAGAGCCTGAGTGAGATCCTCCCGGTACGACTTCACGGTCTGTACGGAGGAGTTCTTCTCGATGGCCAAGTGCGTCAGGAAATCGGCGAAGCTGCGTTCGAGCGTCAAGGGTGCAATTCGGATGGTGTTCGGCTCGGTCAGATCCGCGAGGGTTTTTGCCCCTCGCTCCGGGTCGCCTGGTGGCGCGCTCGCTCCGTCAAGACTGCCGCATCGAACCAGTTGAGGGTCACATCGGGATCGGCGGCCTGATCCCGCAGGGCGTCGACGACGGCGTCGCGGCTGCCGTCGTCGTACACGAACACGAACCGCTCGTTCCCCTTGATGAGCGCGAGGACGTTCAGATCGTTCACGCCGCACTCCGTCGAGAATCCCGGTTCTCCGCTTGATTCGACCCCTTCGGAGAGCCTCTTGAGCGATTCAGAACGAAAAAGTGCGTGCGCGCTCGGACAGCGAACGGTTGCACCGATTGGAGAATCGCGAGGACTTCTGAGGCCGTTTCGTCCGACTGCATGCGCCACCCCCAATTGGATGAACTGGACGAACTGGACGAACTGGACGAACTTGACGAATCGCTTTCTGACGAACCGATCGCTGTCAACAGCTTGATCCGGGCCATTCCACGAAATGTCGGTGGGCTCCGCCGTCAATTCGCTGGCACTTGCAAATGATGTTCGGTATCATCCCCACACTTCCCCGCCGCCGATTCCTCTCCTGTGGGAGCCCAGGCTCATGGTCGCATCCGGTCCGGATATGAAACTCTTCGCGGCGTGCTTCACGTCGCTGATCGCCACCTCCTTCGGCTTCATCGTCCGCGTGTTCCTCATGGACACCTGGGCCAAAGAATTCGGCCTCTCCGCGACTCAGAAGGGCGAAATCTTCGGCGTCGGCCTCTGGCCCTTCGCCATCAGCATCGTGCTCTTCAGCCTCATCATCGACAAGATCGGCTACCGCGTCGCGATGGGTTTCGCGTTCGTCTGCCACGCCGCGTACATGGCCATCGTCATCTTCGCGCCGGTGCTCGTGAAAGACGGCAACATCAGCGGCTACTGGGTGCTCTACCTCGGCAGCTTCCTCGGGGCGCTCGGCAACGGCACCATCGAAGCCGTCATCAACCCCGTCGTCGCCACGATGTTCAAAGAGCAAAAGACGAAGTGGCTCAACATCCTCCACGCCGGCTGGCCCGGCGGCCTCGTGCTCGGCGGCGTCCTCGCGCTGCTCCTCGGCGACTCGACCGTGAGCACGCCCGACTGGCTCGTCAGCGATTGGCGCTTGAAAGTCGGCCTCGTCGGGCTGCCCGTGTTCGCCTATGGGGCCTTGATGCTCGTCTGCCGATTCCCGGTCAACGAACGCGTCGCGGCGGGTGTGTCGTTCAAAGATATGCTCAAGGAAGTGGGGATGCTCGGCGCGTTCCTCGTCAGCGTGCTGATCGTGTTCGAACTCGCCAACGTCGCCGAGAAGTTCGGCCTCAAGCTCGGCGACGCCGGCTTGTACGTCAAGATCGGCGTGGCCGCGGCCGTCGCCATCGGCTTCGGCCTCTACACGATGTCGCTCGGCCGGCCGCTGTTCGTCATCCTCATGCTCATCATGGTGCCACTGGCGATCACGGAACTCGGAACCGACAGTTGGATCTCGAACCTCATGACGCCCGTCATGAAGAAGCTCGGCCAAGATTACTTCGGCCTGCCGGACGGGTTGAAGGGGGCGTGGGTGCTGATCTACACGTCGTTCATCATGATGGTGCTGCGATTCTGCGCCGGGCCGATCGTCCACAAGATTTCGCCGCTCGGCCTGCTCGCTCTGAGCGCGGGCATCGCGGCCGTCGGCCTCTTTAGCCTCTCGCTGGCGACCGGGATCGCGATCATCGTCGCGGCGACCCTGTACGCCTTCGGCAAGACCTTCTTCTGGCCGACGATGCTCGGTGTCGTCTCGGAGCAGTTCCCCAAGGGCGGGGCCCTCACGCTCAACGCTATCGCCGGCCTCGGTATGATGGCCGTCGGCATCGTGGGGAGCCCGCTGCTGGGGAACGTGCAGGACAAGGAAATCGACAAGGAGCTCAAAGCGAAGCACGGGGAATTGCACGCCAAGATCATGGCGGACGAGAAGCCGAGCGTCTTCGGAACCTACCAACCGGTCGATGACAAGAAGCTCGAATCGGCGAGTGCCGACGAAAAAGCCGTTGTCGCTGAGACGGGTAATGTCGCGAAGAAATCCGCGCT
>JAYVTJ010000228.1:0-2549 GCA_043774415.1 Fimbriiglobus sp.
TCCACGGCAAGAAAGTCAAGTTCCCGAACTCGCTGAAAGACACGCCGCTGCGGACGCTCAAAGAGCAGCTCGAAAAGCAGTTCGACGTCAAGATCGTGGTCCGTGAGGATCTCTTCAAGGCGCAGGACATGGACAATCCGATCATGGATCGGAAGTTCGCACTCGACTCGAACTTGAGCGGCCTCCCCCTCGAAACATTCCTCCGCATCGCACTGCAGGACATCAAAGCAACCTTCCTCGTGCGCAAGGATTACTTGGAGATCACCACATGGGAGGGCGGGGTCGCCTGTTCCGACGATCCCGCCCTCGCAAAGATTCTCAAAGAGGGCAATCCGGAGGCGATTTCGCTCGCGATCCGCGATTTCATCCGCGACACGCCGCTGGTGTCGGGGATCGTCAAAGAACAGCCGCTGGAGCGGGCGATCGCGAGTTTGACCGAGACGTACGGATTCACCGTAATCGTGGCGGTGCAGGCCGCCGAACACTCGAAGACCAACGTTTCCGCCCGGCTGATGAACGTTCCATTTCCGACCGCACTCGACGTCTTGGCCTTGAACGCCGGATTGAAAGTCGTGCGGCGCGAGAACACCTTCATCGTCACCACAGTCGAGCACGCCGCCAATCTGAAAGCCAAAGCGATCCCATCCGCAAAAGCGCCGATGCGCTGAACCGTCGAAATCTTCCGGGCGATTCGCCGGCGGGTTGTCCGGGCCACTCCGGCATTCTGCATTGATTCGATGGGGTGGAGTCCGATCCTCGGGCGTCCCCCGCCGAACCCACATCGATGGAGATCCGACGATGGCCACGCTCGCCGAACTGAACGCCGCGATGTCCGGATTTCCACGGTCGCTGACGTGGGGGAACTTCCGCCCCGTGCAAGCGTCCCCTTCGCCGCCGCACGCCGCGCAGGTGAGCGCCGAGTTCTCGATGGGCGGGTGGTCGGTGCATCTGGTGAACGGCGATTACAAAGTCCGCGGCGCCCGGGTCTCGGTCGCGCCGCAGTCGAACGGTTCGTGGGCTACGGCCGCGGCCCGCACCGATGCCGGCCTGCTCCGGCACGAACAGGGCCACTTCGACATCACCGGCCTGATCGCCCGCGATCTGATCGGCAAAGTCCTCGATTTGTCGTTCGATCAATCCGTCATCGCCGTCTGCATCGGCTCGGGCGATACCGCAAACTCTCAACTGCGCTACGTCACCCGGCTGTTCCAAACGGATGTGACCCGATTCGGCCAAGAGGCCCGCGACCTGCTCGCCCGGCTGAACACGAATCCGAACACGCAAGCCGACGGACTCTACGACACGCAAACCAACCACGGGTCGAATTCCACCGGCCAGCAAGCGTGGAACAGCCGACTCCAGCGGATCAAGGCGTCGAACGACAGCCTCGAACTCATGCTCCGGATCGAAGGGCTGCTGCGGTGACCGCCCCGTCGATCCAGCCGCCGCCGAGTACGCGGGTGCCATCGTAGAACGTGACCGCTTGCCCCGGCGATACCGCCGACTGCGGCTCGGCGAACGTCACCGACGCGCCGCCGTCGACATTCGCCCGCACGGTGGAGGCGGTTGCCGTGGAGCGGTAGCGGATCTTCGCCAAGCAGTCCAGCGGTTGCGCCAGCGGCGCGTCGATCAGCCAGTTGATGTCGGTGGCGCGCAATCCATCCGCCAGCAGTTCCTCGGCGTCGCCGACGATCACTTCATTCGTCTCGGGGACGATGTTCAGCACGAAGCGGCGCTTCCCGGCCGCGACGCCCAATCCCTTGCGCTGGCCGATGGTGAAGCGATCGATGCCGTCGTGGTCGCCGAGGATCGTACCGTCGGATTCGCGGATGACCCCGGCCGTGACGGCTTCGGGCCGGCGCTTCCGCACGACATCGGTGTGGTCGCCGCTGGGCACGAAGCAGATTTCCACGCTGTCCGGCTTCGCCGCCACATTCGTCAGTCCCGCTTCGCGGGCGAACTCGCGGATTTGCGGTTTCAGATAGCCGCCAACGGGGAAGAGCAAGTGCGGCAGCACGTCGCGCTTGATCCCGTGGAGCACGTACGACTGATCCTTGTCCGGGTCGATCCCCTTATGCAGTTCCGGTTCGCCATTGGCACCCGGCAGAATCTGAGCGTAGTGCCCGGTGGCGATGAAGTCGGCTCCGAGTTGCTTCCCGAAGGTCCAGAGCTGGCCAAACTTGAGCCAGTTGTTGCAGACGACGCAGGGGTTCGGCGTGCGGCCCTTCAGGTATTCGTCGGCGAAGTAGTCGATGATCTTGTCGAATTCTTTCTCGAAGTTCAGCGCGTAGAAGGGGATGTCGAGTTTGTCGGCGACGCGGCGAGCATCGTTGGCATCGATGGCCGAGCAGCAGCCCTTCTTGTTGTCGCGGCGCGTGTCGATCTCGTCGGTGTGACTGCCGGTGCGCATGAAGAGGCCGATGACCTCGTAGCCCTGCCGCTTGAGCAGCACCGCCGACGCGGAACTGTCGACCCCCCCGCTCATCGCCAGCACGACCCGCTTCGCCATTGTGCATCCTCGGGTTCGATTGCCGGTATTGTGCTTGCGT
>JAYVTJ010000229.1:0-2479 GCA_043774415.1 Fimbriiglobus sp.
GCCGAGGCCGGCCAGTCGGTGAGCTGCCCCGCTTGCGGCGGCGCGATCGCGCTCCCGCTGAAAGCGCGCCCGGTGGCCGCGGTCGTCGCCCAAGCCAGGCCGATCGCGGCGAAGCCCCTTTCGAAGCCGGTCGTTGATCTCGATGAGGATGATCGCCCTCGTAAGAAATCGAAGCCGGTCGTCGATCTCGACGACGAGGACGAGGAGCGCCCGCGCAAGAGGAAGTCGAAGCCGGCGGTCGATCTCGATGGGGATGAAGACCGCCCGCGCAAGAAGTCCAAGCCGATCGCGGATTTGGATGGCGATGAAGAGCCGGTTCCGAAGTCGAAATCGAAGTCGCAGCCGGAGTTCGCGTTCGACGACGACGCGGACGAAATGCCCCGCAAGAAGAAGCCGCGCCGGCGGGACGACGAAGAACAGGAAGACCGCCCGCGCCGCAAGCCTGCGAAGAAGGGCGGAAGCGGCAAACTCCTGCTGATCCTCGGCGGCATCGCGTTCGTGCTGCTCGCCGGCTGCGCCGGGATCGGCGTCTACTTCTACATGAAGGTGGACAAGGCCGTCACCGACATCAAGAGCCAGATGACGTTCCCGAGCGACCCGGAAACGGGCAAGCCGACGAAGTCGGATGACGGCAAACCGAAGGTGAAAGTGAATGTCGGAAAAGTGGTCCGGGGCGATTCGCACGCCTCGGTCGGGACGAAGATGGGCGTCGGTTCGGATGCAATGATCGTCGACCTGATCGAGATCCGGAAGACCTTCAAAGAAGGGGACGGCGTCCAGACCAAAGCGAACCTCCAAATCGTCCTCGACGCCTACGCTCCCTGGGTCGAGAAGGGGCGCGGCCTCGTGTATCGGGACGGCGCCGACTTCCGGGCGCTCATCGTCTTTTCGGGGGTCAGTCCGAAGAAGCAGGATTGGAAAGTTTATGGCGTGCTGACGATCGAGCAGATCGGCGACCGCTCCGAGTACAACGAGCAGGTCGGGCTCGCCCCTGTCACGTCCGGCGACCCCGAAGCGCAGAAGTTGAACTTGAAGGGCTGGAAGAATCTCCGCGTCGGAGATGGCACGGGCGACGATTCGCAGGTGCCCGCCGGCACGGTCGTGAAAATGACCGCGGTCGATCTCGCCGCCGAACTCGTCAAAGACCGCCGGGCGACGGCCAAGAAATACGCCGTCTGCGCGCTCGAAGTGACGGGGGAAGTCAACAGCGGAACCACTTCGGGGAACATCCTCAATCTCAAAGGGGGCACCGACGACGAGACGATGAAACCCGTCCTCATTCAGGTCGTCATGCAGCCCGAAGTGCGCGAGCGCACCGAAGCGAAGAAGTGCCGACCCGGCGATACTGTGACCATCACGGGCACACTGCAGGCTCAACCGGTGACGGGGACCATCTTCCCGCTGATCAACGGCGCGTTCAAGAAGTAACCGGGCGCGGTTCCCTGAAACCGCGACCGGCCCCGCGCGGGTATCCCTGACGAAACTCGACGATGGGAACCTTGTGCACGCGCTCTATTTGCGTAGCGTCTACAGCGCGATCCTGAGCGACTGGCTCGGTGTCGATGCGAAGAAGGTGTGCGGCGGCGAGTTCAAACCGACGAAGGTGTTCGCGGGATGAATGAGGCACAGGGGGCTTGCAATGGTGCCGGATCTGTGGTCTTTCCAATTCGAGAAACTCGCCGACGGACGCGGACAGCGCTTCGCGCTCGATCTCGATTCGCGCCCGGCAACATTCGCGAATGTGTTCCTCGGATGGCAATCCGATCCGGAATTTCGCACGCAGTTCAACGCGATCCTCGCGGCCGCGCCCTACTCCGCTTTCCGGTGGGAGTTGCCCGCGATCACAGCGTCGTGCGCGCAGTCCCCATTCGAGTTCGTCCTGCTCGACAGCCCTTCTCTTGTACGAAATCCCGATCCGGAGGCCTTCGCCGAACACTTCGCCGGTGCCGAGTCGAGCGTTGTCGTCTTCGAGAATCTCGGCGGAGATGCGACGATGATCGTGCCGCGCCCCGTGGCCGAGGCTTCCGCTTACGGCCACTTGGCGGAATTCGTGCGATTCGCGCCGGAACACCAGCAGCAATCGCTGTGGCGAACGGTCGGCGAAGAGGTCTCGAAACGGGTCGGCACGAATCCGCTTTGGCTCAGCACCGCCGGTGCCGGAGTATCTTGGCTGCATGTGCGGATCGACGACCGACCCAAGTATTTCGGGCATGGGCCATATCGGTCTTGAACTGCGCCGATTGGCGAATCCAGATGGCGGCGGCGGCGTTCCTATCAGCGTGCCGTCCGGCACGATGCCGCTGCGCGGGACGCGGATGATCCCGTCGCGGATGGGCCAGCTCCCGTCGGCCTCCTTCGCTCCCGCTCTGTTCAGCATCTGCACGTTCGACGCACCCCGAGCATGCAGTGGTCGATCACGCTGTGTCGGCTATCCCCCGATACCAGCCACAGTGGCTCACCTCGAGCCGCAGGGTGGCCG
>JAYVTJ010000230.1:0-2115 GCA_043774415.1 Fimbriiglobus sp.
GGCACCGCGGCCGGTCAGAAATGGCCCGACCCCGATGTGCAGCGCGCCGTCGAACTCGTGCGGCTCTACCCGTGCGCGACCATCGAACGGATCGTCGAAGGCTGGCAGATCGTGCAGGCCGACGGGAAAGTCGTGCGGATCGCCGCGCCCTGACGACTCGTACAATAGCGCTTTGCGTTCTCCCGGATCTCCGCGATGCAAACACGGTTCGTCATCGGCATCGACCTCGGCACCACCAACTGCGCCCTCGCGTTCGTCGATACCGGGGCCGGCGGCGATCCGCGCTGCCAGAGCTTCGCCATCCCGCAAGTGGTGAACCCCGGCGAAGTCGCAGAGCGCGGCTTGCTGCCGTCGTCGCTCTACCTGCCGGGACCGAACGAGCAGCCCGCCGGGGCGCTCAAACTCCCGTGGGATGCCGGACGCGATTACTCGGTCGGCGAGTTCGCAAAGAACTTCGGCGCAAAGGTGCCGACGCGGCTCGTCAGCAGCGCGAAGTCCTGGCTCGGCCATGCCGGGTGCGACCGCAAGGCGGCGATCCTCCCCTTCCGCGCCGGCGAGTCCGACCGCCGCATTTCGCCCGTCGAAGCCTGCACGCGCTACCTGAAGCACATGGCCGAAGCGTGGAACGCCGTGCCGACGAACTCGCTCCCGGAACACAAACTCGAAGCGCAGGAGATCATCCTGACGGTGCCCGCATCATTCGATGCGGCCGCGCGCGAACTCACCGTCGAAGCGGCCCGCGCCGCCGGGTTCGAGCACCTCACGCTGCTCGAAGAACCGCAGGCCGCGTTCTACGCCTGGCTCGACCGCAAGGGCGAAAGCTGGCGAACAGAGGTCGGCATCGGCGACCTCGTGCTCGTCGCCGATGTCGGCGGCGGTACCTCCGATTTCACGCTGATCGAGGTCGGCGAAGAGGGCGGCAACCTCGCGCTCACGCGGCTCGCCGTCGGCGATCACCTGCTGCTCGGCGGCGACAACATGGACCTCGCGCTCGCCCACACCGTGGCCGGGGAACTCGCGAAAGCGGGCACGAAGCTCGACGCCGGGCAGATGCTCCAGATGACGCACGCCGCCCGGCAGGCCAAGGAGCAACTCCTCGGTGACAAGTCGCTGTCATCGGCGCCCGTCACCGTTCTCGGCAAGGGAAGATCCGTCATCGGCGGCACGGTGAAATACGACCTGCCGCGGACGGAAGTGGAGCGAGTTCTGATCGACGGTTTCTTCCCGGAGTGCCCGCGCGATGCGGAACCGGCGAAGGCCCGCATCACCGGTTTGCAGGAACTCGGCCTGCCGTACGTCTCCGATGCCGCGATCACGAAGCACCTCGCCCACTTCCTGAACCGCCAGGCCGAGGCGCTCGCGGGCCGCGAGAAGCCGGCGACCAAAAAGAAGAAGCCTGCGGATGGCGTGATCCTGCCCACGGCGGTGCTGTTCAACGGCGGCGTCTTCAAAGCCGACCCGCTGCGGAATCGATTCCTGAGCGTCCTCGGGTCGTGGGCGAAGTCGGTGAAGGCCGAGCCGGTCCGCGAACTCTCCGGGGCCGATCTCGATCAGGCCGTGGCGCGCGGCGCCGCATACTACGGCCTTGTCCGCCGCGGCAAGGGCGTACGCATCCGCGGCGGCACGGCCCGCGCCTACTACATCGGCGTCGAGACGGCCCAGCCCGCGATCCCCGGTTTGCCGCCGCCGCTGAAGGCCCTCTGCGTTGCCCCCTTCGGCATGGAGGAGGGCACCGAAGCCGACATCCCGCAGCAGGAATTCGGGCTCGTCGTCGGCGAGGAAGTCGAGTTCCGCTTCCTCGGTTCGACGATCCGCCGCGACGACAAACCCGGTGCATCCATCGACAATTGGGAAGGCGAGATCGACGAGCTGTCGCCGGTGAAGGTCACGCTCGACGGCAAGGCCAACGCCGGCCGCGTGGTACCGGTGCACCTGCACAGCAAGGTGACGGAAGTCGGCCAATTGGAGCTGTGGTGCCTCAGCCGCGACGGCAAGCAGAAGTGGAAGCTGGAGTTCAACGTCCGCGAGAAGGGGTGAGGCGGCTGGGAGGAAAATGTCGGTGCGAATTGAATGTCGCTCTGATCTCTTCGCCCCAACGGGGCCGACGTACTTAGC